>JBHLKV010000044.1:0-16647 GCA_048886305.1 Candidatus Hodarchaeota archaeon | reverse complement strand
GAATGTTCATGTAATTCATAATCAGTTAGAAATTTCACTGCTTCATTCAAACCGACAAAACTAATCGATAAATTTTGATTTTTTAAACTAAAAAGTTGGTGTTTATTGAGAAAACCACTGCAAAAAGGCAAATGGTTTGTACTGATTCTTTTTTTTATTATATTATGTTTTTTTAATAAGATCACGGAACAAAACTCTATCTTTTCCTCTAAGATCTCCATATATTTATCTTCTTCTTTCGAAATATAGGCTAACCTAGGTAGATTTAAACAAATACTTTGCAGTACTCCTATATTAGAGTTGTTAAGTAAATTGATTTGATTTTTTAATTTAGTTTTAAACCACTTAGAACATAAATTTAGAAGATAGGAGGTTTTAACTTTTCTGATCTCTTCCCAAACCTTTGAATAGGCTGAATAAAAATCATCTAACGATCTTTTAGTGAAAAAAATTTGATGTTTTAAAGAAGTAAACGATTTCTTTAAAAAATCTCCTTCAATAAAGATCCTTGTAAAAGCATTAAATAGCTTTAAACATTCGTCATTATAATCGCCGTATACTCCTTTTATTTTGCCATAAGGACCTATTGCAGGATATTCGGAGAGATCTTCAAGAATAAATGGTGAAGCTGATATAAATGTTTTTGAGATATTACGACCAATAATTGTAGGCAACTGATTAAATTCATACACTAATTCTCGTATTCCATTAATTATTTCTTCGTGAGATAACTCCTTTACATAAGGAGCAAGATAAGTAGTGATAATAGGAAATCCTTGATTTCCACAAAATTCACTTTGAATTAAGAGTAACCATTTAGAAAGGTGATGAATTGCTATGTTGAAATTATCAGCAGGACCCGATTTACAGCATCTAATTTTTTTAATTATAGGAGGAATACCATTCTTTAAGATTATTCGTGGATCCCATATTTGAGCTAATGGTCTTAAATCAAAATATTTAAGTTTATGAATATGGATATCTCCATACAAATGTGCTTTAGCCTCATTGTCATCTAAAATCCTTAATAATGTGTATTCTTCAGCTAATTGATCTGCTGCCCAATGATGTATTTTTTCGGGATTAATCAGCTCCTCAGTTAATGGTTTACGTCCTTTTTCAAGAATTTGTTCATAATCCATTAATGGCATACCAATACGAGTGTATAACTTTCGTTCTTGCTCAAAATGATTCTCTGAAAGCATTGAACAAACAATTTCTCTTATATGTGGACCAGAAAGAAATTTTATACCTGAACTAATTATTCTTCGTGCAACAAGCTCGGTTATATGCTTAGCATCTTCATCACTCATTTTAGTTTCTTTAATTATGCTATTAAAAATTTTGGTGGGATCAAATTCAACCATATCCCCCTCAGTGCGAAATACTTTAGGTAATAAGTCCATAATAATCTGTTAAAATATTTTTGTTTGGTTTATTAATATTTTTCTTGAATTATAATATTCAAGAGACTTAAAAAAAAATATTATTAATGGATTAAATTGGAATTATCTATCTGATAATCTTTACCTATATTGGAAGCTTCCTATATATAGAATTATTCTATGATTTTTGTCGTGTCATGCAATAACCCTTCGAAAAAAGACTTATCTCTAAGATTTTTTATTAAAATAGATAAAATAATAGTTCATTAAAATTTCGATACTCCCTTTGCTTTATTTTAATGAAAAACACTCCTCTACCTTATGTTAAAAATAATGTCTAAGACACTTTTAAAACAATTTTTTATCGAAATATATGATACTCTTAAAAAAACTGAAAAGGCAGCAAATGAAATATGGTGTGAAGCTTCAGAAATAGATTTTCTCAAAAGATTTAATGATTATGAACTCAGAGATTTCTTAAGATTTTTTGAATCTTTTTCAATTCAAAAAGGAAAATATTTAGATTATATTGTGATCAATAAAATTCTATTTGTTATGGAATCTGTAAGAATTTTACAGTCTGACATTAAAGAAGTTTCAGCATTATTGGATTATAAAGGTTTTGAATCATTAATAAAAGAAATTTTAATAAAAAACAATTATAAAACGACTACAAATTTTAGATTTACTGACAAATCCAATTTTAAATTAAAAACTTTGCAGAAAAGATATGAGATTGATGTCATAGGTATTTATTTAAATTATGGATTGGTTATTGATGCTAAGCAATGGAAACACAAAGATACTTATGCTTCATTAAATAGAGCAGCCAATTTACAATTTCAACGCGTTTTAGCTTTGAAAAAAAATCAAAGTGCTTTTACCAGATTAATTCACGTAGTATTGGGCATGAATCCTGATTTTAAGAAAAAATTGCCTTTAATATTAATACCCATCATGGTTACCATTGAGGATAATTTTATAAAAATTAACGACAATCAAATACCTTTAGTTTCAATATATGAATTGAATTCATTTCTACAAGAGATACCTAATAACTTGGATTACTTTAAGAAAGTTATGATCAATAAGGTTTCTATACAAAAACAATTGTTAAAGAAGTAGATTAGCAATAATTATTTTTTTATACCTAAATATTCTATAAGTTGTTTTTTAACAATGTTTGCTGCAAAATTAATAATTCCGCTTTTAGCTTTTGGATGTGAGTAAATGACTAAAATCATATCCTTTATGTTTTCGGATTCTATTGGAGCTAAATCTAAAAAGCCTTCTGTACCTCTTACTGAAATAGATTTTAATGAACCAGCACTTAAACCATTAATAATATCCGATCCAATTTGATTTAAAGTTTGACCAATAGTCGCAAATAAGGTGTCAGAGATTCGATTTGATAATGCAGATGCTAATATTGTTCCATCACCCTTGATAATTGCAGATGCTTCAATATGAAGGTCTAATGTTAATAATTGGTTTAAAATTTCATTCATACTAGATGGCGGGATTTTTTCTTCAGCTACTTTTTCATCCTTAGTTTTAGATTTAGGTGTTTCTAATTTTTTTACTGTTATTTTTTTTGATAAGAATCCCAAAACTTCAGTCATATCCTTCTCTAATTGTTTCTGTTTCATTAGCGTTGATTCAGTTGTTTGAGCTGCTGAAGTTTCTCCACTTGATGGCGCACTAGAAACGCTATTTGATGCAATAATTGAGCTTTTATAAGGTAGTGGAGTGATTTCTTTTAAAACTTCTTCTTCATCTTTTAATGATTCTTCGCTTTTAGGTACACTATTTGATTGTATATCTTTATCTGTAGTATCTTCTGCTTTCTTAACTTCTACTGATACTTGATCCATTGATTCAACTTCTTGTGGAATTTCCTGCAAATCTAATTCTTTTACTTTCTGTTCTTTCTCCTTTTTAGTTTTAGAAGCTGAACCGCGTGTTCTTTGTGATTTAGTAGAGACTGGAAGTAATGCTCCACATTTCCTGCAGAATTTAACATCTTGGTTTGTTGCACCGCAATTTTGACAAATAATTATAGCAAATAACGCCTCCAAAAATCTAAAAACAAACTTTTTTCATTATTAATATAAAAAAAATTCACTATTATTAATGTAATTAAATATAAAATTTCTTTCCTTATACAATACTATCTCCTAAATTGTAACCTTAGAATTTAATCTGGTTTATATATTAAACAAAGAAGAAATCAATTAAAAAATGAATAGGTATAGCTCTTATTTGTATAAAATCTCTCTCAATAGACTTGCAAACATCTCGAAATCTTCTTTGCGGAAGATTGGATCTCCTTTAAGTAGTAGTAGATAATATGGTGTTGCTCCTTTTTTTACTGTTATTTGCTTAAAGATAAAGTTTCTTCCAAATCTTTGAACTATCATTCTATTTTCATATCTTTCTTCCATAACATCTGTGAATTCCATTTGATCATGCAATGTAAGGAAATATGGACAGCTAGCGGTGAGGAGATGTTTTACTTCATCATCCTTATAATATGAACCAATAATAAGAGAATTATCATCAATAACAACTACTCCATCAGAGTTTACTTTTTTCGCAAATTCTTGGATCGTCTTTGCTATTAATTCAGATTTAGGATATAAACTTAAAAGAATTTCACTCATTGCTGTAATAATTGAAGAAAAATCATAAATCGATGTTTCATAATAAAAGAGTTTTTTGTAATCTGTAGCGTTCTTAAAATTATCTTTTATTTCCAAAATAAGGTTTGTCATTTCATTCTTAGCATTTCTTTGTAATGCTGGATCATATTTATGCAGAAAAATGTAAATAGGTGGTTCTATTTCCAACTTCCTAAATTGGGTTACTACATCTTTAAAATAGCTAATAGCTTCATCTTTTCGTTTTTTATTCTGAATATCTACAACATATATCGCAATTTCTGTTCCATCGAAAAATTTTCCTGGACTCTTTAAATATGATATTCTATAACTTAATTGTCCTCCTAGGTCCCATTCTGATATCTCTTTCCCAAGAAAGTCGAAAATTCTCCTTTGTGCACCTCTCGTAGGAGAAAGCAAAGCTATTTTGGAGAATTCTCTCTGAAGACTTAAAATAATTGAAGTCTTTCCTGCATCATCCAATCCTGTGAATAAGATTTTATTGGTTTCTGGTTTCTCAACCTCTTCTTTTTTCAGGTATAAGATGGATTTACCTTTTTCCAAAATAATTTCACCTATGAAATTATAAACGTAATTTATAAATATATTCTTTTGTAAGATAAAAAATTATATTATTATTTATTTAAGTTTCGCATTAAAAATTACTCTGTAAAAATAGCTAAAAATTAGGATTATTATTAAACGCATTGAATCACTCATTTCTTTTTAAATTTAAATAACTTCAAAACTTATCAGTAAAGCTTAAATCTTTTTCATATTCTTGTTTTTCTAATATCTCTATTACTTTCTTAATTGCATCTTGAGGTGTTTCAGCCCCATAAATTATATCTAATCGCCTATCATCTAATTTTTGATTAGCTATTTTTGAAGACCATCCTTCACAACTAGTTAAAGCAACAATAGGTTTTTGATATATCCAAGCAAAACAGATTTCTGATAATGTACCTGCCTTACCACTAATCGCTACACAAGCATCACCAGTTAAAACCACAACTATATTTCTTGCTTGAGAAAATGGGCATGGGATTACGATGTCAACGTATTTATTGGCAGCATTCTTTTCTGCAAATGGAATTACTCCTATAGTTAGCCCATTTTCTTCTTTTGCGCCTTTACAAACAGCTTCCATCACACCTGATAATCCTCCACAGACTATAACATACTTATTTTTTGCAATTAATTTTCCGATTTCGAATGCCATCTTTTCTGTTTCTTTATCTATTTCACTGGCACCAACAACGGATATAATTCCTTTAAATTCTTTTTTAAAATCAAAATTCATAATCTTAAACTCCAAAATAATTATTTTCTAATTTTAAAATTCGAATAATTTTATAGATTTTTGGCCATCATTAATTTTTAACTTTTTTTCTTTGATAATTTCACCGATAACTCTTGCGTCCAAACCATAATTGCTAAAAATTTCTAGAATTTTATCGCAATTGGTCTTTGGAGCGGAAATTATAAATGAGGTTGTCAAATACATTTTAATATAAGTTTCTAAATCATATTTTGCCTTTAGAAGTGTTGGGGGGATAGAGATATTGTTTATATTTACATCTGCTCCAACATTCGAATATTTTATCAGTTGTAATAGAGTTCCAAAGATTCCTCCATTTGAAATATCTTTAGAAGAATTTGCTAGGTGTAATTCAGCTAAAATATTCATAGATTTACGTTTATTTAGTACTTCTTCTGAACTTTTAAAAGTTACTGTATCCCAATATAAATTACTTGCTTTCCCAACTTTTCCATCAAAATCTACAGCTAATATAATAGAATCATTTATTTTTGCATTAATTGCTGATAAATAATTTTCTTTCTTTATTTCTCCTATCAATGTAGAGCTTAATTCATAACATTTTCCATGAATATTGGTATGACCTCTGATAATTGGAACTTTAAACTTCTTAGAACCCTCACATATTCCATCAAGTAAACTATTACATGTTTTTACATCTTTTACTGAGATAATAATACTAGCTGCTAATGGTGTGCCTCCACAAGCATAAATATCATCTACTCCAACTAGTATAGATGAAAATCCTGCGCCAAATGGAAAATTTTCAACAAAAGTTGTTTTTATTCTATCAGTTGTTATTAAAATGAATTTATTTTCATCTATAATAGAGGCTGAGTCTTCTCCTATATCAGAAAAAATATTGACACTTTTAAATGAGTTATTATCTATATGCTGAATTATTGGATTTATCTCAATTTTTTCTATGATATTTTTATTACTTCTGATGCTTTCTGCTATTTTTTCAAGAACCATCTATTATTCTAAAATAAAGCTATTTATAATTAATTTTGCTTAAATTATTTATAGAGAGATTAATAATTTAGACATATAAAAAAAATTTTAAATAATGAAAGAATTATTTGAATACTCCGTTATTAAGGGTCTTGTTTTTAGTACCTATGACAAATTAGGACCCCAACCATTTTATATGTTTCCTGAATATATCAGTGACAATGAATTTAGAGAGTATTCAACAGAAAATGATAAGAGAAATTTATTCAAACTAACGTTACGCGATTATACTCAAATTTCGATAAAAAATTTAAGCTTATTTATAAGTGATGGAAAAATACCGGGTGATAATGATTTTCAAAACATACAATATTTCGCAATTCTACCTCATCCTGATTTTAATGCAACGTCATTAACATATTTTCACTATATTAAAACCAATTTTAGTGAATCTCCTCTAGCTACAAGTTTTTCTATATTGGTTGATGAGAATAGTAGAAGTTTTCTATATAATAATATAAACAGAATAAAACCACTAATTTTAGAATTTTTTTCTGAATTTGATAAAGATTTACTTAACGGCTATAAAGAAAAAGAAGTAGTTGAACCTTTGTTTGAAAAATTGTTAAAAAAATTAATTGAAATTGAAAAAACACCATCAACAATTATAACCAGCAAAAGAAAAATGAAAATTTTATTTTCAGGACTCGATGATTCTGGAAAAACTTCCTTTCTATTATCAGTTGACCGTAAATACTCGAAGTTGATTGGTTTAAAACCCACTGCTGGAGCTAAAGTGAATTCTATTGAAGCACTTGGAGCTACAATATTTTTATGGGATTTGGGAGGTCAATTAGTTTATAGAAAAAGGTATCTTAGCAAGGCTCATATTTATTTATATGAAGCAGATTTATTATTTTATTTTATTGATCTCAAGAATCGAGATAGATTTGAAGAAAGTATTGATTATTTACTGAATATTAAAAAAATATTAAACGAGTATAATCAACATACCCCAATAATATATATTTTATCTAAAGGAGATTCAGATATATTAAATACTGATGAAATCCAAGAAAATGTTAATATTATAAAAGAAAAATTAAAAGAAATCAATCATGGAGTTTCTCTAGAAATTCATGTAACGAGCATTTTTCAAATTTTTACAATTTTAAGGGCTTTTTCCTCTGGTATTTCAAAATTAAGTCCAAATAGAGAGATAATCAATTATAATCTTAAAACCTTTTCTATGAAAACGAATGTCTATTTAACGTTATTATTAAGCTCAGATGGTTTAGTTCTTGCGGATTTCTATTCTTCTGAAGCAAAGAAATTGATAGAAATACCTAAATCTGAACTTATTAACGTTTTTGAAATTACAGCGCCTCAATTTGCTATAATATATAAAATTTTTTCCAAATTTAAGACCTTACAAAAGGAAGAAGCAATTTTTAAGGTGGCTGATTCTGTAGTTATCTTTAGAAAAATTAGTATTACTGATAATAATATGTTCATCTTATTTTTGGTTGATGATGAATCTAAAGAAATTCTAATTGATAAGCAATTAGATAATTTTTTAGATTACACTAAAGATTTACTCCTTAGGTATATTTCCTAAGAAATATAGGATAAATGTTGTATTAAAAGATAAGTTTCAATGGTGTTTTATCTGAAATTGATTTTCTTAAGATTCGCTTTCTATAATATGAATTAATACCAGAAATTAAAGCAATAGATGGTACTATACATTTAGCAAATTTAACTGGACCAAATAATATGAAATCACTTCCTGCTGAAGCACAGTAAGTCATAAGTGATGCAATTGCACCACATCGGGGAATATCACCATATTTTTTAATAAAATCCCATCCATATATTGCATTAGCTGGAGCAAAACCTGTTGGAAATCCAAGTTCTTTTTTAACTAATCTTGTTGTTTCAACATTAATTGCAATTGAGGGTAAATCTAATACAGCAGTATCAATAATAATATTTTCTATATTCGCTTTATGGGCACTCGGTATTAACTTTTCTTGTAGTAAATGCAATTTTTGATGAGGGAAAATATATTTACTACCAAAACTTAGTAATACAGCATTTTTAACTCCGATAGTTTTAATTTTTTCAAGATTTTCAATAGTAGTATTCTCATCAATGCTATTTAATATCGCTCTATTTAACAAGCCTTTTTCTTGCAAACCTTCCATCGCTGGGATCCTACTTGAATCATTTAAACCATCAACTAAGAATGGATAATCTACAAGATCTGCTATATATTCACATTCCTTCAAAAGTGCTTCAGGGTAAGCACCTACTACATCTAAAATAGCTTGCATTCCATTCTGTTCAACAATGCTTATAAAATCATTAACTTCCTTCTCAACAATATTTTTATCGATTTTTCCTATCTTTTCATCTAATAATGCTTTATGTCTGGCATAAAATACAGTACCAATTAGGACAATTGAATTTTCTCCTGGTTGACCACCTAATTTTACATTATCAATTTCTATAACTTTTTGTTCTTTTTCAAAATTTAACATGGTTTTCCATCAATTTTTCAATAATACAATTTAATTATTTAAGATTTCTTCTTAGATTTCAATTCTAATTTATCTTTTGATTCAATAGGAATTCCCCTTAATTTTTTAACTTTTTGACTAATAAGGGTACCTGTATAAATTATTGATATGATAAATTCTGGAATCCATTTATGTAAAAGAATAACGATAATTGCTGCAATAAAAGAACTTGCAGCACTAATAGAAACATGTATATCATCCCAGTCGTATCCTACATAATAGAGATAAATTTGAATAAGCATTCTAATTATATTTACAACATAAAAGATTACTGATGAAACGATCAAAGCTTTGGCTTTTCTCCATACAATATCCTCACTTGTTCCTGGATCACGACTGTGGGGCGTGAAAATGATTATCCCTGCGAATACGCAAATAGCTTGTACTCCTGTACAAAAAGTTTCAAACCCTATTGGTGATCTTCCGGGGATAATAAATTCCCAGTAATATTTCCCTACAGGAGTATATCCTGTGTTAGCACCCATATCAAAGAATAAATTTAAAAACAGAACTGTCTGCTTTACAACAATCTCATGCAACCAAAAATTAATTTTGAAATCAAAAAATAGAAATATAAGATAAGCAGATACTGGAGCTCCAAATGCAAATAAAATTATAGACTTTACTGAGAAGATATATTTTTTTCCCTCAAATTCGATAATTGGTCTGTTACTTTTTTTATTATCATCTTCTTTGACTTCTCCCTCATCGTCAATATGTTTTAAATAATAAATATATCTATCAGCGATTATGTAATTAAGGATAACTAATAATGGAATCATAAAGATACCAAAATTATATCTACTCTCAGATCTTAAGATAGGAATTGTCAATCCAATACATAATGAAAACAATATATTAATCGCGTAGAACATCCATATATAAATTCTTTTTTTGGGTTGTAATCTGTTATGTTCTCTTCCTAATATATCCAATGAATAATAACTAATGATTAGTGTTATCAGAATAATTATATATCCAATATAAAGAAAATTTAATATTATATTTGAAGAAATCAATAGACCAATCAAAAAAGCTAATATCAAATTAATTGAATTGATTAACCAGAGGATTACTTTTTTTTTAATTAAGGGTTCCATTGTTATTATCCTTGTGATTTAAAGATGAAAATACAAATTTATAATAGATATTAAGGTTTTTTAGAAGAGTTAAAGATTCTATTTATTTAATTCTATTTTATATTAATGTTAGGAAATGATATAAAATAACTATTAGATACTTTTGTATAGATTTTAAACTAGAATTAAATATAATGCAAAACTATTTGTTTAGTGTGAAAGATAAAGATTGAAATTAACAAATTAGGAATCCATTAATGATTCTTGAAGAAAATTCGGCAGAAGAGAGTTATAGTTTGACTTACACTATACAAAATATAGTTGTCAAATCCTCTCTGAAGTCCTCATTAAATCCTACTTTAGAATTAGATTTAAAGAAATTATCTGAAAAATTAATTAATGTTGAATATAATTCTGACCGTTTTCCTGGACTTTTTTTAAGATTAAATAATCCTAAATGCGTAATTATTATTTTTAGAAATGGGAAACTAATTTTAACTGGTATTAAATCATTTGTAGATATTGATTTAGTAATTAACAAGCTAATTATAGAATTAAAGAACACACTTCAAATTCATATCGATAAAGAATTGATAAAGACAGTGGTAGTAAACATAGTAATTACTGCAGATTTTTTCAAAAAAATCAATCTCGATTTAGCTGCCATTAAACTTGAAAACTCTATTTATGAGCCTGAAGTATTTCCTGGATTAGTATATAATTGCACGATTCCTGTAAAGTCTGTTTTTTTAATTTTTAGTACCGGCAAAATAGTTTTCACGGGAATTCGTGAAAAAAATCTAATTGAACCTTCCTTGATTTATTTAGGAAAGCTAATAAAAGGGAAGAATTTATTTTTATAATTCATAAAATTTTTTTTCAAGGCTATATTCTTGTCTCTCAAAAAAAGAATGAAAACAATTATAAATTATATCATAAGAGGAGAATTCTATTATGGTAAATAAAAATGAAGAAGATAAAAGTTCTGGAGAAACAGAAGAAACATCAGATCAAGAAGTAGATTCTGAAAAGCCAAAAGCAAAATTTACATTTAAATGCACGCAATGTGATGCCTGTTGCTTAGCAAGGGGACCTATACCAATAACAATGTGGGATTTAGAAATGTGGGCAAGAAATGGCGTAGTTGCTAATTTCTTACCGTATCTAGACGTATTTAACAAACCAGATGGGGGAATTGACTTAATACTAAAACCTTTAGTACCACCTCCTGAAGAAGGAGAAAAGGAAGATATCAAGAAAGATCCTTTTGGAACAGTTCCAATAGAAGAATTACTCAGTGTTAAATGTCCATTATATAATAAAGATGATAAAAAATGCTTAATCTATGAGAATCGACCTTTAAGTTGTCGTACTTATCCATTAGAATTTGATGGAAAGAATTTTATAGTTGTGGATGCAGATTGTCCTGGGATTGGTGAGGAAGGAATGACGAAAGAAGACCTTATTAAAATGAGAGAAACAGCAAAAAATATGCACTATGAACTTACGCGTATGAGGATTGCATTGCCAGTATTAAATCAAGTTGTATCACAAAAAATAATGATGGATTTGATGCGACAGAACTTAGAAGCTATGAGTAAAATGAGTGATGAAGATCGAGCCAAATTAGATGAAATTTTTAAAAAGAGTAGAGAAGAAGACCAAAGTTAAATTATACTATAGTATCTTTTTTTATTTTTGAATAAAACGTATTGAGTTAATATTATGAAGGAATTAAAAGTAGGAAATTCACTAATTAAATTAGTCCAAGGAGACATAACTGAAATGGAAACAGAAGTCATCGTTAATGCTGCTAATGCGCAACTTATCATGGGAGGCGGAGTAGCTGGGGCAATTAAAAGGAAAGGAGGTCCTAAAATTCAAGAAGAATGTAATAAAATTGGCGGTACATTTCATGGAGGTGCTGTTATAACAACAGGTGGCAACTTAAAAGCTAAACATGTAATACATGCTGTTGGGCCTAGAAAAGGAGAAGGAGCAGAGGAAAAAAAATTAAAAAGTGCAACAATAAATAGTTTAAGATTAATGGATGAATATAAATTGAAATCAATTTCTTTCCCTGCTATTTCAGCAGGTATTTTTGGGAATCCCCTCTCTTGGGTGGCTAAAATCATGATTTCTACTGTAAAAGAGTATTTAAAAGGTGAAACTCAAATTGAAGAAGTAATATTCTGTTTATATAGTTCTGATGATTTTGAAGTATTTGAAAAAGAATTGAGTTAAATACAGTTTAATATTTTATGTATCACTATCTTGTAAAACAAACTATGGAATAAGTATATTTAAAAATACTAAATTGACCATTAAATTAATTCCATATTGAATTTACTTAAATTTTTCATTCCTTTTTCTTTTTAATATGAATTTTTTTTATAAAGATAATAGAATACTTATTTTTTTTATGAAGGTTTAATTTATAATTAGAAGAAAAAAAATTAAAATTGAAAAGTATCTCATAATTGACTTATAATGAGCGAATATGTATATGTAAAGTTTTTTGATGAAGTTCGAAACACAGATGTGCCTTTGGTGGGAGGGAAAAATGCTTCTTTAGGAGAACTCTTAAGTTTTGGAATTCCTGTACCTTTAGGTTTTGCTGTAACAGCAAAAGCATATGATTACATATTAGATACTAATTTCTTTACAATAAAAGATAAAGAAGTTTCATTAAGACAGTTAATATCAAGAGATATTAGAAGGATTTCTAATGAGTTAAAAAGTGAAGATATTAAATCCATCGAAAAAGTTGATAAAATATGTGCAAACGTCCGTTATGTAATAGAACAAGCGAAAATCCCTGATAGTTTAAGAGATGAAATTTTGGATGCATATCATAAATTAATAAAGCTAATTGGAGATAAATCAACCTTTGCAGTTAGAAGTTCAGCAACTGCCGAAGATCTACCAGATGCTTCATTCGCCGGACAACAAGATACTCATTTGAATATATCAGGTGATAAAGAAATATTGGAATATATTTTAAAAGATATGGCGTCAGTTTTCACTACAAGAGCAACTATGTATCGTGAAAGAGCGGGATTTGATCATTTTGCGGTCCAATTAAGTGTTGGCGTTCAAGAAATGGCAGGAGGATTAGGTGGAGTAAAAGCATCAGGGGTAATGTTTACTGAAGATCCTGATTCTGGCAATCCAAATGTTGTTGTCATAAGAGGAACGTGGGGTCTTGGAGAATTAATAGTACAAGGAATAGAAAAGGGTGATGAATTTATTGTATTTAAACATGATCCAAAAAGACTTAGAATTATTCGTCGTGAATTGGTGAAAAAAGAAAAAATGATGGTTTTCACGAAAGAAACTGGAAAGATTGGGACGATAATATTATCTGTTCCAGAAAATAGACAGATGCAATATTGTTTAACCGACGAAGAAGTCTTGCAATTAGCAGAATACGCACAAAAAATTAGGTCTCATTATGGAAGAAGGATGGATATAGAATGGGCTGTTGGAAATAATGGTAAAGTATACATAGTGCAAGCACGTCCTGAAACTGTTCACAGTATCAAAGGTGATGTTGAGGAAATCTTTTATCTTCTTGAGAATCCTGAAAAATTAATTAGTGATGAATTATTAATTGAGAACTCAGGTATCGCTATTGGAAGAAGAATAGGATATGGAAAAATTAAAGTAATAGAATCTATCAATGATGCTCATTTTTTAAAAGACGGGGATATTCTAATAACTGAGGAGACTAATCCTGATTGGACATCTTATATGCAAAATTTAGGTGGTGTAATCACTGAACGAGGAGGTCCTACCTGTCATGCTGCTATAGTTTCACGAGAATTGAATATAGCTTCTATTGTAGGAGCTGATAATGTAGTAGAAATAATGAAAGAAAAACAACGTGAAGGTGTTGAATATATCACTATCGATTGTAGCTTAGGAGAACCAAGAATTTGGTTAAAAGATGTAGAATACGATTTTGATACAATAGAATTTGCTAAACTTCCACATACACATACTAAGGTTCTAGTTAATTTGGGTATTCCAAAAGGAGCATTATCTTCTGGTAAATATCCGGATGGAACCGGATTGGCAAGATTAGAATTTATTATAAATGATGAGATTCAAATTCACCCAAATGCTTTGATTGATTATGAAGCTCTAATTATGAGATATGATATCCTAGTAGAACAACGAAAAAGAATTGAAAATATTAAAAAAAGCGACTTATATCACAAAGATCCTTTCAGTCAAGAAATTCTGAGATTAAGACAAACATTAGATAAGATTAGAGCTTTAACAACCGGTTATTCTGATAAAGAAGAATTCTATGTTCAAAAATTAGCAGAAGGTATTGCTACAATAGCTGCTGGTGTTTGGAAAGTTTTAAATGATGGGACTATTGCCGAATGTGTAGTAAGATTATCAGATTTTAAAACAAATGAATATGCAAATCTAATTGGTGGATGGATTTATGAAGAAGATGAACACAATCCTATGATGGGTTTTAGGGGGGCATCTAGATACGTTTCCAATGATTTTCAGAACGCATTCATATTGGAATTAAGAGCTATTAAGCGAGCTCACGAATGGGGATTAAAAAATATCATTCCAATGGTTCCTTTCTGTCGTTCTCCAGAAGAAGGAAGCGAAATAATTCAAATAATGGAAACTGAAGGGCTCATAAGGGGTCAAGATGAATTGAAAGTTTATGTGATGGCAGAAATTCCTTCAAATATCATATGTGCAGATTTATTCTGCAATTATTTTGATGGCTTTTCTATTGGGTCTAATGATTTGACCCAATTAATATATGGTGTAGATCGAGATGAAGCAAAATTAATCCCAATTGCAAAATCCTATTCTTACACAACTAATAGCGAAGCAATTCGAAGATCTTTAAGTCAATTAATAGAAGTAGCTCATCAATATGGAAAAAAAGTAGGTATTTGTGGTCAAGCTCCTAGTGATGATCCCGAATTTCTTAGATTTCTAGTTCGGAAGGGAATTGACTCAATTTCCTTAAATTTTGATACATATGCGAGAGGTAGAATAAATACTTGGAGGACTGAAATTATCGAAGCAAAACTAGATAATGAAAGGAGAATAAAATCTTATGAATTCTTAAGTGAATGTGATACATTGATAGAAAAAATTAGGATTCCTCGAGGAAAACTTCGAAATATGGTAAGAAAACAGGGAAAAGAAAGAACCCCTGAATTAATAGAATCTACTGAAAGATTTAATAATATATTTGATGAAATTCAAAACATATCATATACTTTTGTAAATGAGATAGATAAAGGTAAATTTACTAGCTTCAACGAGTTATTCAATAAATATAACAGTCAGATCACAGAATATATAGACGAGCTCCCAAATTTACAGCGAAAAATCCGTGAATTTGGAATTTATTAAAGAAAATTATTTTTCATTTCACTAATAACTTATTTTATTATAACATCATTATAAAAAATCAAAAAAATTATATTTTAAGAAAAATTTCAGAATTAAAACCCTTTATTCACTAATTCGTTATTTTGGGTGATCTTTTTCTATGTCAAAGGAATTTAGCAAGGAAGTTAAGGAAGCTTTTGAGAATGTGGAAGAATTATTACAAGGAATGATTAATGATCGTTCTGTTCCTAGAAATATAAAAAGAATATCTCAAAGATGTATAAACGAATTAAAAAGGGAAGATGAAACTGCTGGCGTCCTCTCAAGCAATATAATGTATATGGTTGATGATCTCTCGCAAGATCCAAACATTCCTTTCCATAGTCGTACTACAATCTATAGAATCCTTTCAATTTTAGAAAAAATTAAAGATTAGTTAAAATTTAATTTACTGTAAATTATTTTGAAATTCATTTCTGTTATCTGATTTTTATTTCATAACAATTCATTAATATAATTTGGAAAAAATTATATATTTGGATAAAGACTAATAAAATAACTTATTTGAACTAAATTCAAAATTTAATATTTATAGTGGTGAGAATTCAAAATGGTTTCTCCAGATGGTTGGATCGATGGTATTACTGCCTCAGGCGTAGTTGTTTTTGGAATAATTTTTGGTTTATTCTTTTTTTATGTATCAAGAAAAAGGAAAGCAAAACTTCTTTTCTATTTAGGTTTAGCTAATTTGCTTGCAGGTCTAATGTTTCTAGGAGTATTCTTAGATTTTTTATTAGTTGTATTTACAGAAAATAACATCGATAATACTAATGGATTGGTTGGAATTTTAAGCTATATCTGGTTTGCTCCTGTTGTTATTACTGCAATGTTCATTGGTGCTGAACTTATTGCTCCAAAGATGAAATGGTATATAGTATCTATAATTGCAATTGTTAGCATTGTTTTTGAAATTGTTATTTTTATGGATCCATTAGAGGCTTTCTTTTTTGACCCACCTACTACCGACCCACCTGAAACATTAATCGATTATAATGTTAATTTAGATACTCTGGCAGGATTGTTAGTGGGGAGTCTATTACTATCGATATTAATATTTCTTGGAATTGGATTTATATACAAAGCTATTCAATCTACTGGTGAAATAAAAAGAAATTTCTACTTATTATCACTAGGTTCCGTATGTTTTTGTATTTTTGGACTTCTAGAGGGTTTAACTGCTCCAGGTTTTATGGTAATTATCGTTAGAATTGGGTACTTGAGTAG
>JBHLKV010000043.1:0-16681 GCA_048886305.1 Candidatus Hodarchaeota archaeon | reverse complement strand
AAATATGGATGGGGGGCTACTGCTATTCTAACAGATTATATTCACAATGGAATCGAAGCAGCTGTTAAAGACGGATTATTTTTTTGTACTAATTGTGAAAATTGTTTTCATTGGTGTCCTGTTTCAATAAATATAGGTGAAATTATGAAAAACCTAAAAAAGGAAGCAAATTTAAAAGGATTATGTCCTCCTCCTCTAAAGGAATATCAAGAAAAAATTCTTAAAGATAAGAATCCATTTAAATAAGAAAAAATTATTTAGAACGAGCTATAATAAAATCTACCAAATTACCTAGCCTTTTAACATTCTCGTAGACTTTTGGAGCCGTTTCTTGTAAAAAATCCTTGAAAACCTCCCAATTCTCTTTCTTTCCAGAAGGTGCTTCATTTAATATTTTTTTAACTTCATTAAAGTCATAGGCAAAAATAAGACCATTGTCTAGTTTATTGCCATCATCGCTTAATAGAAAAAGATAATAATCGTTTAAATCCCAAGGATTTAAAACATGAGGAGGCTTGTGTCCATCCCCTGCATTCTTACCTCTTAATAATCGTGTATCTACCTGCGTTGGTAATACCATATTGAAAGTTAAATTCTCTCGTTTATATTCTATTGACAGTGATTTTTGTAAACCTACGACAGCATATTTAGTTGCTACATACGCAGCGAGTTTTTGCGGCGCATTTGGATATGCCTCACTTCCAGTAATTATAAATCTCGCTTTGTTCATCTTATCATCTTTTTTCATGTAAGGATAAGCAGCTTTAAACGTATAAAACACTCCTAGTACATTAACATTTAAGATTTCAGAAAATTTCTCATTGATAAATTCATGAGTTGTCCACATTCGAGAATATCCAGCATTGGCAATAATTCCATTAAGTGAACCTAATTCATTGTGAAATGTTTGAAATGCTTCTTCCACTTCTTCAAATTTTGTAATATCTGCTGGTTTAACAACAACTTTTACTTCTGTTTCTAAATCTTCAATTTCCTTTCTCGTATTATTTAATTCTTCTGAAGTTCTAGATATTAATCCAATATTAGCACCTTCTTTAGCGCAAGCAATTGCTATCTCCTTCCCTATCCCTCTACCAGATCCAGTTATTACTATATTTTTACCTTTTAACAACATAGTTCTTTACAAAAATTTGATTAAAATTATTAATTTAATAAAAAAGTAATAAGCATTTTAAATTTTGAGAGTGCGTTTAAAAACACATGACTTATGAGACTTTATATGCTTCATTAATAGAAGAACACCCTCCACACCTAACGCACCCTGCTACATTTTCTAAAGGATTAACTCCATATTGCTTCATTAATTTTCCAGCATTTAAATAAATTTCTAATAAGTCTTTATAATTTGTTATAGGGAGATCTTTTTTCCCTGGAATTGAGCGAACTGGAGTAATAAAAGGAATGACACCTAGTGAAATTACTTTTTCTACATTCTTAATAAATACATCTTTAGGTTCCCCAAAACCAGTTAATACATAAGTTTCTACTTGATTTTTCCCAAAAACATCTAATGCATGAATCCAATTTTTCTCAAATATCTCGTATGGAATATGAGCTTTTCCTGGAGTAATTTCTTTTCTTAATTTCTCATCTAGAATCTCAATGTGTATACCTATTGTATCAGCACCAGCTTCTCTCAATTTTGTAATATACTCTAAATCCTCTAAAGCTTCAATTTGTATATGTAACGGGATATCTGGATGATTTTTTTTGATACCTGTAAGTAATTCAATATATCGATTTGCACCTTTATCAATGGTCTCTTCTGTTCCACTAGTTAATGTCATATGAGAACATCGACCTTCTTTTTTAGCAGCTGTAATAACTTCTGACATCTGTTTATAGTTTTTCTCTAAAATAGTAGTATCATATGTTAAACTTAATTCGATGCCACAAAACTTACAAGCTTCCCCACATGCCCAATATGTACATTTTTGATATATTGTACTTGCTAAACAAGCAATTCCATGAACTAAAGCAATTTTCCTCATTTCAATGCCATCGCTTGTTTTTAAATCGTAAAATAGTGGATTGCTAACTAGCTTAACTTTTCCAAAACTTTTGTTTTTTCTCTCATCATAAATTTCAAAGAAATCTTCTCTCTTTGGTTTTAAAATAAGACTTGTCTTTTTTTTATCGTTCCATAAAGCTACATTTACTAAAGTTTTATTATCTTCTAGTAAAAAATACCTACCTCCAAGAGGACCAGCTCCACCTTTGCGACCAAAATTAATTTCAATTCCTTGCTCTTTATAATACTCAATTAATTGTTCATCTAAGAAAATTCCTTTACATAATAATTCAGTCTTTTGTTCTAATGCGGTAAGAGGATCTATCATATCAATAAAATTAGATTATTAATTATCTTCATGGATTTAAATTATCTTGGTTATTTAATTTTAAGGATTATTAAAAGAAAGATAATTTTATTAACTATTCTATTGTATTCATATTGATTCAATTTTAATAAGTCAATATAAAAAAGGTGTAAACTTTTGCCACGTGTTGAAAAAACAGTAGAGATTGCAGCATCTCAAGATAAAATTTTTAAGATTATAGATGATGATGATAATTATGCTAAGTGGAATATTGTTGTAAACGAAGTAAAGAAACTGGGTGAAGGTAATTATTTTTTTAAAACAAATGTTGGAGATATAACATCCACTCGGGAGGAAACTGATCCACCTAATAGTTTATGGGCAACTCAAGAAGGTAGTCCTATGAAAAGTATAGGATATGTCTTAAAACCAAAAGGTGATGTTGTTGAAGCTACTATTTGGTCAGAATTTGATGATCCTGGACAAGAACAAATACTTGGAATTGCTGGAGAAATGCTTTTAAAAAGTTTGAAGAAATATGCTGAATTTCTTGAAACGGGTGGAAACCCTGATGAATTTAATAAAAAATAGATTTAATCTTCTTTTTTTTTAACTTTCATTATAAATCCTGTTATGTATAAATATCTTTATTATTATCATTTCCTACGAAAAATTTTTTAATTATTCATTATTACTAAATCTGTATTTTAACTTAAAAAAGTGAAAAAGAAATGGCACATCGTCGTCCATGGCGCTGTTATTCCAGTTGGTCAAGGCGTCCTTACCAATACAAAAGAAGCTCAAATCGTAGGCGAGAATTTGCTAGAGGAGGAGCTCAATCAAAGATAGTTAGATTTTGGGGTGGAAATAAGGAGGTTCCATGGAAGGAATGGGATCTTGTAGTAGGATTAAAAGTTAATTCTCAAATCCAAATTTCATCAAATACACTCGAAGCAATAAGAATTACTATAAATGGTGCTCTTCAAAAAGACTTGGGTCGACAAAATTTTCGACTTCGTATACGTCCGAAACCATTTCAAAAAATACGAGAAAATCGAATGTTAGCTTTTGCTGGAGCAGATCGTGTACAATCAGGTATGAGAAATTCTTTTGGGAGATCTACTGGAGTATGTGCCCGGGTTAGAGCTGGTCAAATTATTGTTGATGTAGGTACTCATATAAGAAATCTCCCGTTAGTAAGAGATCGATTAAGAGTAGCAAGTATGAAAATTGCAAGTTCATGCCAAATTGTTATTACTAAATATAAGACTATAGAATTGTTAAAAAAGTCAGGATTACCATTATATGATGATAAAAAAAGAAAAGAAATACCTCTTTATGAATTAGAGTTTGCTACTGCTTAATTCTTATTTTTTATTATTTGAAACTTCTTTTCATATAAAACACTAAAACAATAGAATCAGCCATGGAAAAGTTATCCCCAAAATGGTTTCCAACGATTCCATATGTCCCATCGCTGTATGTTTTTTATGTTATACAAGAATGCTTTTTGTCTATATCTACTTTTTAAAATTTTATAAATTTGACGGGATATGTAACGGGGGCGCTGCATGAATCTTCTATGAGCATCTTTTATTCGTAACATTAGTTCACTCAAAGGAATATTAATAATAGCAGTACCAACTTCCCAACATTCATCAGGGTTGATTCGTTTTTCATCAACCATTTGATTCCAAATCCAATTTCCTGGAATTATGCCTAGAATGTGAAATTGTGGAAAATCAATATCCAATTTAAATGCTAAATTAAAGGTTTCGATTATTTCCTCACGTGTTTCAATTGGTGCACCCACTATAAAATTTGCCAGAATAACATCAATCCCTACTTTTTTAGAATTTCTTATTGCATCAAATACTTGATTTAGTGTAATCATTTTATTATACCAGTCTAAAACTCTTTGTGAACCACTTTCGACGCCGTAGCTAATAATCTTGCAGCCCATATGTTTCATTGCAGTCAGAAGTTCCCTTGAACTTTGAGTGACCCTCCCTTCAGCCATCCAATTTAGATCTATCTTTTCTTTTCTAATTAAATAAGATAATTCCATTAATCGTTTTTTACTTATTGTAAAGTTATCATCCACCCAATACAAGTTTTGATACCCTTGATTCTCGAGAAGAGTAAGTTCTTCAACAATATTTTTCGGAGATCGTGGACGCCATCTACCCCAAAACATGGCGCTTGAGCAAAAAGTACACTGAAATGCACAACCTCTTGAAGAAGAAGCAGTTGTAAAATTTCCTAGCGAAATATCAAGACCTTCTACCTCACTTTTATATTCTACATCTCCTAATAATTCCCTATTTGGTATAGGAAGAGTGTCAATATTATCTATGAGTGGTCTATCTTCATTTCTAATAATTCTACCATTATTTCGATATGTTACTCCTTTAATATCTTCAAAACCCTGCCCTTTTTCAGTTTTTTCAGCAATTTCCAAAAGAGTGTTTTCCCCTTCTCCTCTAATACAAGCATCAATAAATGGGTACTTATTTAATATTCTTGTATCATTAAACGTTGCGTGATAATTCCCAAATAAAATCTTAACATTTGGATTTATTTCTTCTTTTACTCTTTTAGCAATTTCTGCGGAGCTTATTCCAGTTCCTGAGGTAGTTATCGTTGAAAAACCTAAAATATCCGGATCTTCCTGTTTTATCCATTGTAGAGTTTCGTTAATTGAAGCTCCTCTAGCAAATTGGTCGAAAATTGATGTCTTGACATTATTTTCGGTTAAATAAGTAGCAAGATATAGTATTCCCATAGGTGGGAATCCATAAAAATCTATTTTTTCTGTGACATATCGTTCCGCCTCTTTAACAGTGCCGCAAAAAATCCCTTCTCCTTCAGGAGGTTTTGGAAAAATTAAAGATACTTTCAAAAAATCACTTTAAATTTGAATTAAATTTAATGGTACTTATAATTAAAATATCATCATTTCAATTCTAGTTTAATTATATTGATTAAATAAATCTTAAAAATAAAATCAACTTCATTAGAAAAGAGATAAAAATTAGCAAAATTAATATCATATACAACCCTGTGAAAATGGTCTACTAAATGAAATTAATTGATAGAGATATCCAAAAAGTAGCATTAGTAAATCCAAATTTCATTACTAAAAGTATTACAGATAAATTTACAATCCCTGCTTTAGGATTAGAATATCTTGCTGCTAATATTTTAGATTTAGCAGAAGTGAAGATAATTAATGGTAAAGCAAGGAATTTAAGCCTCAAAGAAATTATGGAAGAAATAAATGAGTTTAACCCAGATATCGTTGGAATTTCATGTTGTTTTACAACAGGAGTTAATTTTGCATTAGAAATCGCAAAAAATTCAAAAAAATATGGATATTCAATCGTTTTAGGGGGCTGGCATCCTAATTTTGATCCTTCTGAAGTTTTAAAATATCCATTTGTAGATCTTGTGGTCCGGGGAGAGGGAGAAATAACCTTTCGGGAATTAATTGAGAATAAAAATCTAGAAGAGATAAAAGGAATATCGTATAAAAATAATGGGCGTATTATTAACAATCCAGATCGTCCATTAATCAAAGATTTAAATAAACTGCCTCTTCCAGCAAGGAAATTGAGACATAAAAAGTCTTATTTCCAGATTTTTCAGATGCCAATAGATGCAATTGAAACATCAAGGGGTTGCCCTTTTAAATGCACTTTTTGTAATATTCATCTCTTTTATCGTGGAATCTATAGAGTTAAAAGTCCAGAACGGGTCATTCAAGAGTTAAAAATTATTACAAATGGAAGAAACCATATGAATGTAATGATAGTGGATGATAATTTCACAACTGATATAGAAAGAGTAGAAAAAATTTGTGATTTAATAATCAAAGAAGGTATTAAAGTGGATTTAACTTGTCAAAGTCGGATTGATGTTATAAAAAGGAATCCAAATGTAATTAAAAAAATGTCTAAAGCAGGATTTTGGTGCTTTTTCCTTGGTATTGAATCTTTTAATCAAAAATCTTTGAATAGTATTCAGAAAAAGGTTCATTTAAAAGATATTTTTGAAGCAATTAAAATACTTCATGATAATGATATAGTAATAATTGGCAGTATGTTAATAGGTTCACATCTAGATGAAAAAGAAGAAGATACTGATCTAATGATAAAACTTGTCAAAAAGTCAGGGATAGATTTTCCGTTATATTCCGTAATGACACCTTTACTAGGCACAAAATTCCGAGATATCTTGATTGAAAAAGATTATCTTATATCTAATAATTGGAGTGAATACAATTTTACTACCGCAGTAAATCGATTAAATAACCTATCAAAGGAAAAGTTAGACCAACTTTTATTAAAGGCATATTATTTTGGATATTTTCATAGAGGGTGGAAAGATACTTTTATGAGATTATATCGGAAAAAAGGAATAAATATATTTTTAAATACAAGAAAATTTAAGGCTCTTAAAAATATTTTAGGTTTATTTAGAAGTATTAGAAGAATGAAACATGAAATAGATTCGATATCACCTACCATAAAATTTAATTGAAATTCCTAATTTTCAATAACAATTCCAATCCTTTCTACAAACAACTTAATAATGCAATGTTAAGTATCAAACATAAATCAAAAAAACAATCTTTTCAATTACCAATATCGGGATATTTGGGATATTTTATAACTAAATTTTTTCATTTTTATAAACCAATTACGTTACTTCATGAGAGATTTGAAACTATAACCTTATTTAATGAAATTAGTAAAATAAAAATAAATAAGCCTATTTACATTACGGGTCTTGCTCGCGCAGGAACAACAATTGTATTGGAAATGTTAAGTAAGCACCCTGATTTAGCAACCCATCAATATAAGCATCTTCTTATACCATATTTCCCTTATTGGATACATAAAATTGCTGATAAGGTAAGAATTTATTCAAAACCTACTGAAAGGATCCATAACGATGGAATAATGATTACGCGTGATAGTCCTGAAGCAGTAGAGGAGATTTTCTGGAGAAAATATTTTAAGCACATTAGTATTGAAAATTCTTCACATATACTAAATAAGAACACATTAAACCCCAAATTTGAGAGATTTTATCCAAATCATATGCGGAAGCTTCTAATTTCCCAAATGCGTTCTCGGTATTTAGCAAAAAATAATTACAATATCACCAGATTGGAGTATTTGTTAAGAATCTTCCCATCTTCAAAATTTTTGTTAATTATTCGTAATCCAGTAAATCATATTGCTTCATTAATTAAGCAAACAAAACTTTTTATGAAGATGGAAAGACATGTACCTCTTTTGCTGGATTGGTTGAAAATCCTAGGGCACCGAGAATTTGGTCATGATAGTATTTGTATTAATGTAAATAACACAGAATTAATTCATAAAATTCGTAAATTGTGGCTCAATAAAAAAAGATGTGTAAAAGGTTGGGCTTATTATTGGAATTCTATTTACGATTTCATCGCCAATAGTCTTGAAGCAAATGAAAAACTCAGAAGTGCAACCTATATAGTTGATTACAATAAATTATGTGAGAAACCAGCAGATACAATTGATAAAATCCTTGAACATACTGAGTTGCCTTTAGATAAATTTCTGAAAGTTAGAGAATATTATATTAATCATTTACATAAACCAACCTATTATTCTCCTGACTTTACTAAACAAGAAATCTCAGATATTTACGAGATTACAAAGGAAACAGCTTCTCGATTTGGATTAAATATTACTTCAGGCAAGTAGCTGTTTTAAAGTTATGAATTCCACACTTTTAGCTAGATTTTCTTCAATAAAATCACGTAATGTTTCTAAGAATGTATTTCCTGTATGAAGCCAACGATCTAGTCTAAATAAGATATTTTTTAAGGTTTCAACCTTATTTGTGTGTTTACGAATTAACTTTTTCATATTTATTGCTTCACAAGGATGAAAATATAATATAAGTAAATTCGTTTTAAAGATCTTCCGCTTTAGGAAAGGATAAGGCAATCTCAAATAGATGCTATATTTTGATGGGTGAAATTCTTGAATTTTATTGTTTTCACTTTTATAATGTGATAATTTTTTAGGTGTTGTAATCGAAGAATCGTATCTAAATCCTAAACTACCTAGTATTTCAAATAAAAATTTTGGTGGTTTTAAATAAGGAGCTCGAAAACCTAATATCTCTGAATTTTGACAAGTCTCTTCTAAAATATTTTTATTCTGATAAATTACATCTTGGCATTTATCAAAATCTAATTGGTTTAAGCGTTCATGATGTAAACCGTGGCAAGCAATTTCATGACCTTTTTGCTCAATTAGTCTTATAAACTCAGGTAGATGCTCAACAACGTTTCCAGTACAAAAAAAAGTCCCCTTGACATTGAAATTTTCTAAGATCTCCAATATTTTCAATAATCCAATTTCCACACCGAAATAGGTATCTAAAACATTAGGAAGATCCCTTTCAATATCAAAAGTCAGAGCAATCTTCATTATTTACGCAGTAATCTTTAAGATATAAAATATACTAATTTTATTTTTATTAAATTTTATTTAAAGGCACAAAACTGAAAAATTTAATATTAATTTCAATATTTAATTTCAGAAAAGTAGATTAAAAAACAATGCGAGTATTAATATTAGGTGCTGGGATTACTGGGTGTACATTGGCAAGACTTATGAAAGATAAGGATTATCTTGTTTCAATTAAAGAAAAACAAGATCATATTGGAGGATTATGTTATACACAGACAAGTCCTAACGGAATTCTATATGAACCCTATGGTGGACATGCTTTTCACACTAAAGATAGTCGTATTAAAAAGTTTGTTCTCAATTTCTCAAAGTTTAATAATTACGTTCACACAAAGGGAATTATTATCAATGGTGTATTACGACATTTTCCTCTCAGTAAAAAAACCATTCTTGAAATGGAGGAGAGTGAAAAAATTCTCGAGGAGCTAGAAAAAAGACCCACCACTCCTGATTTAACTAATTTTGAAACATTGGCAATTTCTCAATTTGGAAATACGTTATATAGATTATTTATATATAATTATTCTAAGAAAATGTGGGGTTTAGAACCCAAAGAATTAACAACTGAATATATCAGAAATCGTATCACTCTCAAAGATTCTAATACTCCGTTATTCGAAGATAAATTTCAAGGGCTACCAGTTAAAGGGTATACGGAATTCCTTAGAAATATGGTACAAGAGATTCCTGTTGAATTAAACACTAGTGAATTTGATGAGTCTTTATACGATCTCATATTATACTCAGGTCAAATAGACGAACTTTTTAAATTTAAATTTGGAAATTTACAATTTAGGTCGCTACGATTTGATTATAAGGAAAACGAGGATTGGGAAAACGATAATTACGGTTCGATTAACCTACCTCAACATGCGAACTATATACGAAAAGTAAATTTTAAAATTATGTATCAGCAGAAAATAAATAATTCATGGATCCAATATCAAGAACCTATATTATTCAACAATAAAAACATCCCTATGTATCCCATATATACTAAACGAAATATTGAGATATTTGACAAATATCTTATTGAAGCTTGTAAGTCTGATAAAATTATTCCTGTTGGTCGTTTGGGATTATATAAATATTTAGAAATGGGACAAGCTATTTCTTTAGCAATGAATATGATTCCCTTAATTGAAAATTGGAAAAGTTTAAGACCTAAAAATAGGTTTATTGAAATTAAAAAAATAATTGGAAAATAAGTTAATACAAGTTAAGCTTTCTTCTTCCAATCTATATCTTTAGCTAAATTATAAAAAATATCTTTTTTTTTATGATATTGGGCAATACGTCCTAAACTACGACGTGTGCTTAAAAATCTTCCACTTGTTAATATTGAAACAAAATTCAAAGTTCTAATTTTACCTCTTTTCATAATTCTACTTAGATATATCAATGAATCTGAAAAAACCTTGTCAATCCCTATTAATTTTTCTGGTAGTTGCTTAAATCCACCAACTTTAGAAAATATTTCTCTTCTAACAATTATATTACATCCTATAAGTTCAGGATATCCAAGTAAAGTTTTAAAAAAATAATACAAATGCATACAAAAGTTAAGAAAAAAATAGATTGTTATAGTATATATCTGAGAGCCTAATTTAATTGAAATGGCTCTTCCATCATAATATTTTACTCTAGCACTACAAGCAAGAAGATCTTTATGTCTCTCAAAGATTTTATAAACCTTTTGTAAAAAATATGGATCTATTATCGTGTCTGCATCTAAAAATACAAGTAAATCACCAGAAGTATTAGGGACGATGTAATTTAATTGAAATGCTTTACCTTTTTTGGGGGATTTATACACTTTCGCAAACTTTTTAGCTATAGAAACGGTTTTATCAGAGCTTTGCCCATCAATTACAATAATTTCATAAGGAATATCGCAATTTTGTTGCTTAATAGCTGTTAATGTATCTTTTATATTCGGCTCCTCATTATATGTAGGTATAATAACTGAAATTTTTGGATTATAATTCATTTTATTTTTATCTATAACAATTGAGAATAGAAAATCTATTTATTATTCAAAAATGATTTTTTATTATTCTATTAAAGTTTCAAAAAGATTAAAAAATTAATTGATTATTGAATAAGAGAATGTCTGAGGTCTCCAGTAAAACGAAATTTTTCTCAAAAGGATTCGTCTTTTCATTTATTTTTTTAGTCTTAAGTTCAATAATTATCATCTTATTTATAATAAATAGAATTTATTTTTCCATTCCATGGATCAATTCAGTTTATAGATTTATCGCACCAATACTCTCAGATTTTTTCTATAAATATAATATATATATCTATGGTGGAATTTTGATAGCTTTTGTGCTTTTACTTCCATTATTTGTCTTAGGGTATAATATAGCAAAAACAAGACAATTATCTGGGTCAATAATGTATATTTTTAGTTTATTAGGATTCGTAATTATTATTTTCATAGCCTCTTATTATACCTATTTTAGTATCTTATTTATTAGAGATTTAACTCTCAATGTAAGATTATTGCTATTTTTACTATTTTTACCATTTAATTTCGCATTGAGTCTAATCTTGTTTTTAGTAAATATAGATTTCGCAATATTTTTTAAAGATTTAATTAAAGCAAGGAAAATTTGGAAAGATGAAAGACCTAAGTATGAGATTGAAGTTAAGGGGAAGATAACCCATATCAATATTGAAACGGAACAGCATATTTTCACTCCTGTACCAATGTTAATTATTGCAAAATACCTTCAAACTAAAGGTTTTTCTGTTTCATGGTTTGTAAGAGGTGCTTTTAATCATTTAATATCATTAGTTATCACATATTTAACAGGATGGCCACGAGCGAGAAACGTATTATTTCGACTTACTGGTATGAAGATAGGTAGAAATTGCCACATTTCCCAGAAAGCAATACCGGATCCACTCTTACCCGAATTAATTGAATTTGAAGATGGCAGTGGCTGTGGTATTGGAGCAAAATTGTTAACCCATAATGCTATGAATATAAACCATGGAAGCTTCAGTTTTGGTCCGATTAAAATTTGTAAAAATGCAAGAATAGGAGCATACTCTCTTGTATTACCTGGAGTTACTATTGGTGAGGGATCAATTATAGGAGCATATTCCGTAGTAGCCAATGATATTCCCCCATTTTCTATTGCACATGGTTCACCAGCTAGAGTTGTAAGGCGTTTAACTGAGGAAGAAACAAAAGAGATAGATAAAAAGTATTAGCATATTCATTTAGATCAAGACCTTAAAAATAAAATAAAAGTATTAAACTAATTTTTCCTAAGGATAAAATTTTTTAATTAGATTTAACAAATTATAGAATGGGTGGTTTAATTTGGCATCTGAAATTATGTTTAATGATTTGAGAATTGAAGTAGAAGCTACATCTAATGATTGTAAATTATATAAACATATCTGTGAAGAGAAAGAATATGATTTTGATCAGACTATTAAAGGATCAAATCTTGATGAAGTGCCTTATGTAAATTGGAATTACTTTAAAGAATCAAATAACAGATTTCAAGATTTATTACGAATTCCTTATAATAAATTGTCATATTGGACAATTAGTTCATCTACATCTGGAGATCCAAGTTTAGTAGGGAGAGATGCTGGAGACATTGACGTATTTAAAAGTAATTATAGAAAAGTATTTGAAGGATATTCAAAAATGGCTTCAATTAAACGTTTAATCTTATTTGCACCATCAATAGAATTTATGAATAAAATGCCAGGAAGCTGGTTAGGAAAAAGAGGTTTTCTCTTTTATCGAGACATTGCAGATATTTGGCAAAATTATGAAATAAACTTTTTATTGGAATTTAAAGTTTGGAAGGTTCTTCTTTACTTAATTACTCATTTTAAATTTAAAGCATTTATCGAAATTAATGGAAAATTGATGGTTAAAAGTCTTAAAGAGGTAGAACAACAGAAAACTCCTACATTAATCGCTAATTCAGTTCCTCTAATGTATCAAAATTTTGTAGATTATTACAAGAAAAATAAAAAAGGCTTTAATATGCCTGAAACTTTCAGAATCCAACTTGGAGGGGGAGGATGGAACGGTATAAAAGGGAGAGTGAAACTAGAGCATAAAATAAACAAAGCGGACTTCATGGAAAAGATGTCTCGGCTCTTCAACATCCCGTATGATAATATTACAGATAATTATGGTGCAACTGAAGTTCCAATTGCCTGTGGTGGTCATTGGAGTAAAAAATATGAGGATTTTCTATTCCATATTGATAAAGATGATGCTCATATAATCATCCGTGATATAGATACTCTCGAAAGAATTAAAAAAACAAATGAACCTGGTATAATAGAAGTATTAACCCCTTACGGTGTTAAATCCTATGCTGGGGTTGCTGTAATGCTTGATGATATAGTTGAAATAGTAGACTTTAACAAATGTGTTGAATGCGGTAGAGAAGGAACAGTATTTAGAATAACGGGAAGAATGACACCTGAAATTGGAAAAGGCTGTAGTTCTTTTACGAATTTGTTCCCATTTAAATAGACTCATAAGTGTCTAAAGACTTTTTTTTGAATTAAAAATATAAATAGAGTAATACCTATATTTATAATCTAATAATAAATTCATTAAAAGGAATTAATATGTTTGAAAATAACCCAAATTCTTGGATAAAGAAATTAATTATTCTTCTCCTGTTCATTGGTGTAATAATGATAACTGCTGAATTAGATTGGGCTGCTGAGCATCCTGACGTAGGAATTGCTGTGCGATTAATATGGTTAATTAGTTTATTAAGTCTAGGTTTAATTTTACCCCTTCTATTTATGTATTTTGCAGGAAATGAAGAAAGCAAAAGGAGAGAATCTGATAAAAAGTGGTTTGTAATTGCTATTATTCTTTTCATGATTGCTAATGGAATTCCAATCGTGTTTTATTTAATACTTGGAATCTCACCGGGTTTCTTTATATATCTTCAATTAATTTTATTTGGGTTAATTCCGGCTTTCTTTCATCAACCAAAAGAAATAAAATATCGAATTCTAATATTAGTTATTCTTTTTGCTGCAATTCTTATTCCCTTAGGGATTTTTGTCAATTTGACTATTGATATCATTTGGTATGAAGGAGAAACTGACAAAACTATGTATTACTTATCCTTTTGGGGATTGCTAATGACCTTTTTCTATCTTATTGTTGCGATTGGCTGGAAATTGGGTGGTGGCACTAAAAGGCAAAGTTGGAATATATTCGTATCTGGAACTCTTTTACAATATAGCACTCTTGAAGATTTTTTTTACTTCTTATTAAATGGGCAATCCCTTCCTGGTACATGGGATTGGATGAGTAATTTTGTTATTGATTTGAAAACTTTATTTGGTCATGTTCCAACTGACTTAGAACTTCTCATTTTTTGTCTAATAATAAGTAGCATTGCACTGTTTATTCTTTTTGATGGTCATGGCTATATATGGGCAAAAATTAGAAAAAATGGTTAATAAAATTAATAAGAGAACTTAGTGAAGCCAATCGATTATAGAAGAGCAACTTCTACCTTGAGCATCCGTTAATCTTCCAATAACCCTAAAGGTAGCACCTTCATAGCGGCATTCTGGACATTTCTTTTTTGAAATAAGCTCTACAATATCATCAACAAGGACTGCCTGATTTATGCTACCATTTACGCCGTATGGAGTAATTACTTCTAGTAAACCTTCCATACCATCATTTACTGGTTCTAACTTATCTAGATCTCTGACTATAATCCTAGCAGTATCAGGGCAATGTAATAAAAAATCTTGGTATTTCTCAGACCAATGTCCTCCAAAAAGAGTTGGACCCTCTGTAAATGCATAAATATCTGCAATGTCTTTCGAATTAATGTTAAACACTTTTTCATAACTTTCAATAAATTTTACTTTATTTACTGCGTCTAACTTTGCTTCACCCTTAACACCATCCCATCCTCCACCACCGCAGCCGACAAAAGCTTTTCCATCAAGATCAAAACAAACATTTTCTTTTAACAGTCTCTTCTCAAACATGTTATTCATTAAAAGAGGGCTTCCTCCAAAGATAATTTTACTTACTTCCATTCCTTTCCAATGTCCTGTTTTTAGAATTGTTTTAACCATTTTCAGCATTTTACTTATATCTAAAATAAATCCTCCTCTTATTGAAAGAGATGAGAGTATTGCCCAAATTGTTTTTAAAATTTTACCTTTTATCATGTATTCCTCATGTCCATAATATTCCCATGGCTTATTCATACATGCTGTAAAATAACGAGTTTTTTTAACATATTCAAATCCTTTTGCATTTTTTTTTGCCATAAATGACATCATAAAACGATTCGGTGCAAAATTAAATACAAGGCATCTTTTGGGACCAACCTTTAAGTCCTTCCATCTAAAAAATTCTGTAAAAACTTTAATTGAATTGTATTGTATTTGGTCAAAATCCTCTAATGTTCGAGGAACTATTGAAGGATCCCCTGTTGTAGAAGATGAACATGAAAATAATACAATATTATCAATAGGTAGTTTTAAAATTTGTAAAGTTCGACCTTCTGATTTTTTATAAATGTCTGTAGGGGTATAAGGGATTGTTTCTAAATTATCGATTGTCAATTTTTCTGGAATGGTAAAGTCGAACTTCTTACAAAAGTTCTCCTTGTAATAGTTACAATTATTATAAGAAGCCTTTATTTGTTCTAATAAATCGTTACAAAATTTATCATCAAGGTAAGAAGTTGGTATAAAATCAAAATATTTCATCTGTAATTCTTCTGGTAAATAATCATGTACTTTAAATCCCAAAATCAAAACCTTCTTCTGAAATTGTGTGTATTAATTTAAAGAATAAAGGTTAAATAATTAAATCTTATCGGATATTTAAATAAAAAAAAAGAAAATAGAATTAAATCGTAGATAAAGCTACTATTTCAGCCTCTTCTTTTTCGAAAAGCATTGGTGTTTTTTCCCAACTTAAATCTTTAGGAAGCTTAAATTGACGTAAAAACATGTAAAGATGGATAAAACCACTTATAGGGAACAATAATAAAAGACTGTAATGTTTATCACAATATTTTCGTATCGCATTGATTATATAGCCAAATTGAAAAATTAAGCAAGAAAGAGTCCAAGTTAACAAATAGTATTCTCCAATTATAAAAAATAATATCGCAAAACCGATTACAATAGGAATCCATGTATCTATATTTCCTATAACCATCATTGTCATATTTCTGGAGATAATTATTGATTTTCCATTCTTTTTTTCGCTTTTCATTTGCATTAATTGTGGCATATCAAAAATATATCCTGCTAGCCAACGTGTTCGTTGTTTTACTAAAATCTCCCATGTATTTGGTACATATTCGTAAATTTTTGCCTTGGGTGAAAAATAAGTTCGTACTCCATCTAAATTTAAAAGTACAGAAAGATATAAATCCTCTGTCATTGAATCCTCATTAAAACCTCCATATTTCTGTAGATATTTAGTTCTAACGGCAAAATTTCTCCCAAAGGAATAAGCAGATGATCCAAGTCTATTTTTAATTTCAAATAGTAATCCCCCTCCAGAAACGATAGAATAATCAAGAAAGATACCTTTAGTCAATTTATTGTCTTTCCAATTTTTAACTAAAACGGGGCCGATAACGGCATTGAATCTATCATTTTGAAATGGTGAGATTAAATGTTTTAGAGTATCTGGTTGTAGAATACAACCTGCATCATAAAGGACCACAATATCGTTTTTTACATATTTTAATCCATAATTCAGAGCAGGGGGTTTTCCCTTTTTAGGAAGATCCTCTGATAACACTTCTATAGCTA
>JBHLKV010000042.1:0-16732 GCA_048886305.1 Candidatus Hodarchaeota archaeon | reverse complement strand
TTGCCCTCTGTATCAAATGCTACAATCCTTATTTCGTAATTCCCATCTTTATATTTTGTAGTATCCCACTTGAATTCCAGAATGCCAGTTGTGCTATTAAATAGTAATTTTTGTCTGTCAACACTTTTATCTTTGAGATAAATATAGATCCTTGAAGTATCTAATTCTACATTATCAGTTATATTTGCTATTATCGAAATAGTTGAGCTAATGACATCATCGTTTTCAGGATTGATAATTTGAATTTCTGGGGCTATAAAATCAGTTGATTTGTCATAACCTACGTATATATTAGATAATAACCATCCCCATCCTAATCCAAAAATATACTCATTGGTATCCAATGTAAATTTAATCATAATGACTTCACCTGAATATTCTGAAATGTCAAATTTCTCACTTCCATAAAGATCTTCACTATCGTAGGTATATTCTTTTAAAACATGCCAAGTACTTCCAAAATCGTCTGAAATTGATACAATACATCTATCAATTTGATCTTCTGGTACGAGAAAATCGTATTCATTTTGTAGGGATATCTCATAATCAAATTCAAGATATATATCATATTCCGTTCCTAATTGTAGCGGATATGTCATTAATTGGGCATCCCAGTCAATTCCATAGCCTTGGGCATCACTTCCAAAACTTTGACCTATGCCCCCGTAGAGATAATGCTGTTGAAGACGAGGAATAGAATGCCACGTATTATCACCCCTTAACCAAGCAGTATTCTCTTTTGGTGTAGGTGTTCCAATGACAAAATAATCTTCTAAATTTGTATTTGAAAATTCATATCCTATTAATTTATTACTATAATTTGCATTAAACTGAAGTGGATTTAAATTTATAAATTCAAAGAGTGTGTTATTCTGATTATACCAAGGGGTTGTATCAATAAAATATCCATCTGAAAAGTGAAATCTAAAAGAGTGATTAGAATAATCTCCAAGTATTAAAGACTTTATGAAAAGTATCCCCTGATCGGAACTAGTATTTGAATTAGCACTCCAATCACCAAAAACATTAATCATTGTGTAATTATCATTTTCAATTTCAATATAGATATATTCAGGATAATTATCATCCAAATCGTAGTAATTACATGAAAATATAAATTTCTGATATTCTGAACCCTTATTTGTTGATATATTATTGGTTAAATTAAAATATAGAAGAGGAGGATTATTATTTGTGTAATTCTCGACTGCAAAATAATCTAAAATAAATCCCTTATAGTTAATTGCATCAAAATCATCGTCTAATGCTGTTTCAAATCGGAATTGAATAAAATTTCCAATATATTCAGTAAGATTTATTTCTTCTAAAAACCAATCTCTCTCTTCATTAGAGTAGATTCTTAAAGTATTCCAACCAGTCCAATTCAAATTAATTTGAAAGAAAACATAATCTCCAGAATTAATGCTTACCCTTACTCCAAATTTTGCAAAGGGTTTGGTTGTATTTTCATTTATATTTGTCAAATCAAATAATGGACTGAATAATGTACCATTTGGATATGGATCTTCTGTTAATTTAATCGGTTGATATGTATAATTGATGGGGGAATTATGATATATACCAAAATATGTAGAATTCCATGAATTTTCAAAAATTCTAGATCGATTATCATTTGAATTAATCTGGTATAGAGTGTCCCACCCTGTTCCAGTAATTGTCCAATTACCTAAACCTTCATTGAAAGAGTGGTTATAAGGAAATGATTCACTATCAGTTGGAAACTCAATTTTGATTTCAAGTTGTCCAACCCTAGGATATTTTCCTTGATATAATCCATCAGTACCGATGAAGAAGTAGTGGTATGTCCCAGGTGAAGGAAATTGAATATACGAACTAATGTATAAAGCCCCATCAGTGTAATTATTATCGAATGGATTGAATTGAGTAAGGGTATAATTTTTAGAAATTTCTATGATAGATACATATACTTCTTGAGGAGGAACATTCGAAGTATCGTTATCAAAATAATCAATATAAAATCTAAAACTATCAATACTGTAATTCTTATTAGGATTAGCTCCTAAAAACTCCTGTTGACTCATAATGGTTGTATTTTTAGATCCACCAGCATAGATTATTTCTGGAACATTTAATTCCGGTTTAAAATTATTTTCAACAGCAGATATATTCAAGGCAAAAGAACTGGACCCTTCAATTGCTTTGATTACTACTATGCATTCTGTCTGATTTTCTTTTGGAGTAAAATAACATGAATCAAAATCACCATACCATTTTTGAGAAGATTCTAGTAAAATTGGTTCACCATAGTAATCTGATTCATTAGAGAATAAAAATAAATCAAGATCAGCGTTCTCATCAACACCTGTTAAATTAAATAAATATTGCTCGTTTTTAGTTAGAACAATTCTACGGGCAAAAACGTGTTTTCCAAGGGGATCTTCTTGAGAACTACTTAGGGTTCCATTAATTTTTGTGTTAATAGCCATAGATTTTGTAAATGCGTCAATAGCAGCTTGGATATTTAATTTTCCGTAACCCTCATGAACATCTTTTAAACCAACTGTTAATGGAGCTAAAGATATATCTGGTGAATAATCACTTTCATCTACAGTTGTAGTAGATGGATCGTCCTCTCTTTCGAGATTGGTCTCAGATGCAGTCAACAATAATATAGCCTTAATAATTTTAACCCAATTAGTTATATTGAGATTATTCCATTGGTTCCAATTATCCCATTTCGCCTCAATTAAAAGATTAATTGCTGCTGAAACAATTGCAGTAGCTATAGATGTACCATATGCAGCAGTAGGATCACTATTAGATTTACTATCACCAGCTATTATCGATCTTGAACCAGAGATTTTACTACCGCCAGGAGCAACGAGATCTGGTCTTATAACCCCATTTCCTACATTTTTTCCCATGCTACTATAACTCGTAACTTGATCATTATCATTTATTGCTCCAACAACTATAGCTTTTTTATTAAGGGCCAATTTATTTAAGGTATTTAGCTCTACACCTTTATTTCCAGCAGCTATCACTACTAACACTCCGTTCTCTATAACCTCATTAATTACAGTATTAATAAAATCGATATCTTCACCTAGAGTTCCAAGACTTAAGCAAACACTTACTATTTTATAAAGTTCTCTATTTTGAATAACATTAGATAGCGCCGAGATCAAATTTGAGGTATATCCAATTCCTGACTGATTTAAAATCTTATAAGCAGCTATTTTAGTGGCATTTGCTATTCCTGTAAAATATGAATATCCATCTACATAAAATTCTGGATAATAAGAAACACTTGCATTAAAATAAAAAGTTGGGTTTAAATTTGAAATATCTGTCAAGTATTTTATATAAAGATCATAGATCCCTTGCCCTGTTTGTGAGACGTGATGGTCTATAATATAGATTTCATTAGTATTTTGATTAAATGAAAAATTAACTAAATCGTTATTATAATACAGTTCTAACCAAAAACCACTAATTCCTGTATCATTTAGATCCCAAATCGAACTTATTATAATGTTTGAATCTTCTTTAGAAACATTAAACGAAAAAATCTTTAATGTATAATTATCAGAGATAAATCCGCTCTCAAATAATTCTAGATGAGAATATTCTCCATATAGGTTAACGATTGTAGGATTTATTGAGTTATATGGGTCTGTACCAGTTCCAGTTATAACAGAAGAAATAAATGTGCCATGACCATTATCATCAGAGATAGGATCTGTATTTACAAAATTCTCCCATCCAATAATACTTTCTGTTAAAAATTTATGATTCGAATTAACCCCAGTATCTAAAACTGCCACAGAAGCATCCGTATCACCTTTATATCCATTTAAAAACCATGTTGAATTAACTGCTTTAGATTGTAATGTAGCGTAATTCATTTGAGCTTCTATTATTTCATCAGTTTCAATGTTAGCATCAGGAAATTCTTGTTGATACAATAAGATATTTGTTTCATTGGGCATAATTCCAGCAAAACCAGAAATGGAATTGAATTGATAATTCCATTCTGTTTTAATTATACCCCCATAATATTCAAACCTATTTCTTACTGCAGCATTATACGATGATTGATTAAAAAAAACAAGAATATCATTACTATTACCACTTGAATTTTTAATGTGAATATTTTGTTTATTTTCAACTAAATTAACTTCTGAACTGTTTAAATATAATATATTGAGGAGTGAAAGAATCAAAATAAAAATTAAAATAAATCCTTTATAGTGCCTTTTTGGTTTACTCATCTTTCTCCTCTTTATAAAGTTTTAATTGATTTAATGTTTCCTTTCTTAAAATAGAATCATTCTGTCTATTGATTATGTTTAACCTTTCTCTTAATGTGTGTTCTATTTTAAGAATTGAATCTCTTGAACTGAGTTTAAATAATTCTCTTTCACTTCTTCGAAATTCATGACGTTTTAATTTATATTTATTGATTTGCCAGATATATATTCCAAAAATAGTCAAAACAATAATACATGGTATCATAATATAGTAAAGTTGTTCAATCTGAGATTTTTTGATTTTAATTCTGATTTCATTTGATTGTACTTCTTGTTTGAGTAAATAATAATATGAAATTGAGGCTGGTTTCAAACTAACAATACCCTGTTTTTTAGCTTTAAGTGTATAGTTGAAGGAGAACTGTTCTCCTGGATTTATACTTGAAATTGTATTTACTAATTTTCCTTCAACTAGTTGAAAGTCAGATTGCGAGTAACTTATCATATCATTTATTCTAATATTTTTAATACAAATGCTCCCTGTATTCTCAATATTAATATTAACTATTATTTTATCTCCAATATCTATGTCTACTTTATTTACTGATTTATTTAGTGAAAAACTGATTGTACCAAGAATTATTGACTGTGAACTATAGATTTGTATAGTTCTACTTTCAGAACTTTCAAAATAATTAATAGCTGGGTAATAATATCCTTTCCAATCTTTCTTTTTGAAGGTGATATTAAAAGATATTATCTTGTTATATGTAGTGTTATTAAAAGTAAAATCATTATTGTCAATTCTGCTCAAATCTCCAAACTGATCCCTCATAGAGATGTTAAGATTGGGAATATTAAGTCCAAGTGGGCCTGTATTTTCAATATAAACTGTTATGTTGAAAATATCTCCTATTTTTGGAGTTTGATTAGAAACAAAATAATCAATTTCAACTGTTCTTACAAAAGGAATATTTCTCTCATAATCCACTGGAGCTGAAATATAAACCTCGTTCGTTGATGCAGTTAATTTTGAAGAATTTCCTCCTTCAATATATTCTGGATTATCATAACTAATCTGAACATTACTAATGGATCTAGTATTTGGAGTATAGAAGGAGAAGTTGATTATAATCTCCTCGTTAGGAAAGAGTTCTGATAAATTATAGGTCAAATTATTATTTTTAAGTGTAAAGTCCATACTATTATTCATAATGCCTGGAATCAAAAGTGAAATACTGATATTTTTCGCAATATTAGAACCTATATTTCTAAAAATTAAAACGTATGTATTGACATCCCCAACTTTTGAGTTATATTTCGTTAAATAGGAAAACGCCACTATTGAGGCCATATCATATGTACTAAGAGTAATCGAGTTAGATTGAACTTCAAATTGCACATTACCGGATGAAGAACTAAATGCAACTCGAGATCCTAATACATCATAATTATTAATATCTCGTACATAAAATTCTATATCAAGATCATTAATTGAAATATTAAAGAGATCAGAATCTATACCATATATTTTAAGAAAAACAACATAATCATTTGGAGCAGAAGGATCGAATAGCCAATCCAAACCCTCACCATAATTTATGAATGAAAATGTCAATGAATTGTTATTTACTTGAGAGGTTATATAAGGATTAATATCTTGGTATTCGCCAATAGAATAATTGAAAATTTCAAAATTTAAATTATTTGAGGGGTCTGAGAAATTTATTAAAATAGATACTCTTTCCAAAGTGTTATTTACAAGATCTATTAACGTATCGTTTTTAAATTGAAAATGAATCTCTATTTCATGTTGATCAACATATCTTTCCTCGGATTCAATATTCCAACTTTCGTTATCTATTTCTAAAGCCATCTGTGGAGTTGTTTCTCCTATTGTGACCCCTGAGATTATTGCAGGAAATTCTGGAAAAGTCTCTTTAATTGTAAAATTAGAAGTATAAAAGGGTGTAAATGTATCAATTGAATCAATTGAAAAATTTGAATAAATATATGATATTATCCCTTCTGGTTCTATTTTCCAATTATCATCATTCCAAATACTATTACTATTTGTAAAAATATCTTTGAGTTCATTAGGAGTTAAGCCTAGAGCTCCAAGCGCAGCAATTAATTGAGGATACCCTGTAATAATAATATCAATTACATTATCCATTTCCTCGTTATAAGGCCATAAATTTGAGAAATTCGTAAGATCTGGAAAGAAGTAGTCATACATACCAATTCCTAATGAATCAAAATAAAAAATTCGTGGATCTTCGTCAAAGTTAAAAAAATCTTCTAAAGAATCATATTGATTTGGATACTCAATTCTTACTATCTCCCAAATTGTATTTTTAAATTGATCAGCAAGTGGTTGATTTCCTAATGTTAATAAAAGAAAAAAATCATCAAGGGTAAAAGGAATAGGTGTTGGTACACCCCAAATAGTAGTATTTCCTATGTTTTTTGCAGTTATATAAAACTGAAAATCACGATAGGCACCATAAGAGGCATTATCTCCAAGTAGTTCTTTTGAGATTCTTAGATTTTGTTCAGCATTAGAAATATTATAAGTTACTGTAAATTCACTAATTGGATTTAAGATACCAGTAGGAACAAAAGTAAAACCTTGGAATCCTAATTGTCGTAAAAAGTTTACAATATCATAAGGATCATTTAAATTTACAGGGGTAATATAACTTTTCTTCACACCTTCTTCATTAAACCAAAATAAGTCAAAAGAGTAATCTTTTAGGGCTTGGATATCGAAATCTACTCCTGTTAAATAGAAAATTAAACCAATTTGCTCTAAAAGAAAATCATTGAATTGTAAATTTTGAGGATAAAAATCAATTATATCAGTAGATAAAATTTTTATTTCAATATCACTCAAAAACGCACCTGCTAAGGCAATATATATTTTTTCACTTGGTCCCAATGGATCTCCATTATATCCTAACGCATTCCACAAATTGAAGGTATATTGATTTGGACCGACGATTTCTGTCCCTTCCTCCCTCCCTTCATATTGAACCATTAAACTGGTATAATGAGAATCATTTGATAAAGTAAAAGAACCTATTAAATCAATAAATTGCTCTAATTCTTCCTCTGAAATTGTTGCATTAAGAATATCACCATAATTTTCAATTATAGTTTCAAATTGGGCTGTTAGCTCTTCAGTTTGCAGATTTTCAAGAAAAGTCAAGTCAAGAGAATCAATATTAAAATTCACTTGATCTGTCTTTATATCAAAATCACCTTCAAAAAAGTCCAATGTATTTATAAACATAATTGTTGACGATACATGATAATTATTTAAGTAATTTTCACTAGTCAAGCGATCAATATCTAAAGCTTTCCAATAACCATCCATTGGAAGATTAGTAGTTATTTCTTGAAAATAAATTTCCCAATTGGGATAGTGCCCGATGAATGGAAAAAAATAGGGTTCTGATAAATTGAGCATTATAAGATCAATTTGAAATTTTCTTTTTATAATTTCAAGTGCTCTTTCTGCTCTTAATTGAGCATCATTCGGATCTATATCGTTATCATAATATAGAAAACCAGCAAAACCATTGAAACTTAACACATATTCAGTACTAATATCATTATCAGTTAATACTCTTGGAAATATTTCTGGATTAATTGCATTTGATGCACTAAGAAGAATATTACATTTGTAAAATGCTGGATCATTTGTATCAAATTGACTGAGAATAGAAGTATCATTAGTAAAAAGGGATTGTTTTATCAATGATTTATCACCAGCAACAAAAGCATTAATCTGCTCAGCATAAAGATCTGTTCCTGCAATATCTGCAATCTCAGGATTGTTTTCTTCGAAGTCATCATTATTGAACTTTTCATTTTCACATATAAAATAATCTCCAAAGTTGATCTTAAAACTATAGGTTAGAACAATAAAGAGGAATAGCAGGATAACCAAAATCCCAATCATCTTTTTATTATATTTTATTGTAAAATTCTCCTCCTCACATAGTTTCTCTGTATATATCAACTATTTTCTTTTTCCTCGCTTTTCTTAATAATACTACCATGCCTACTAAAATAAGTATTAAAGAAAGTGAGAAGATTATAACAACATTAAACCATGGAAAAGTTAAAACATCAGGCATCTCAGTAAGTAAAGTTAAATTTGAAGTAACAAGCCAGGCAGTAAGCCAGCCTACTACTGTTCCTATGATCCCACTACTAAACATAATAATTAACGCTTCAATTATGAACAATCGATTTATCTCTCTGCCCTTCAAACCCAATGTTCTAACTATACCAATTTCTTTCTTTCTCTCAATTATCGTTGAATAAGAAGAAGAAAGTAATCCAAAAATACAAATAAACACGGTAGTCATTGCAATTAATGTAAAAAGCGTATCCAACACAAAAAATGCTCCTTGTTGTTGAGCAATCATACTTTGAAGATTGATCAATTCGTAATTATAATTATTTTGGTAATTATCATTTATTTGATTCACGACATAATTAGTTAATGATTTAGTATTCTCTCGAAGCTTAATAAAAACCTTATCTAGATAGGGAACTGGAGGAATATCCATAATTTCTATGTAAGTTTCATGGGAGATTAATACGCCTCCCATAATTGCTCTTTGTCTTGAACTAGCAAACTCTACAGCAAATCCAGGCATTTTTCTTGCAATACCAACGATTTTAAATTCGTAAATTTCAATTTCATCTCCTCTGTGAACTACAATTCTAACGAGTTCACCAAAATGTAATGATAGTTCTATAGAGACAGCTTCTGAGATAATACAAGTGAATAGATCATCATGATTAAACAAATCATCAAAAGAATTTTTAATAGTACCTGAAGTCATTTCTATATATTTAGTTTTTACAGTAAAAGGATATTCTTTATCTACACCAAGTAAAGTTATTTCTTGGGTACTTAATCCAGCATAATCACCTAATTCTACTATAAACTCTTCATCATCTTCAGCATATATTTGAGTTAGCTGATAAGGTCGAGCTAAAACTGAGGATATTTTTTCAATTCCATCAATCGTTAATAATTCTTCTTCAATCTCTAAGGTCATAATTTTATTTAGATTAATAGAGGCTAGACCATTGTGTATCCTCATCTTGTCTGAATTTATGGTTGAAATACCTCCTCCAGTTAAAAATCCTTGTTCTTCCTCTTCTTCAGGTTCTTCCCATCCTAGAGTTTCTATAACTAAATCAGAACCATAAGTTAAACTTGTCATAGCAGAACTTTGAGCAGATAATGTTTGAATGACAGTTGAAGTGAAAATAACGAAGGAAAAGGATAATGCAAATATGATAACTGAGCTAGAATTTCTTCGCTGATATCTAAAAACAAATATTCTAATTACGTTATGCAAACGTTTTGAAAGAGGTCTAAAGAGTTCTATTACTAATCTTAAAATTAGGGGCATTAACCCTAATCCTGCTAAAGTTAATCCAATATTGAAAATTAACAAAATAGCAATTAAAGTTCCTGCAAATAACGTAAGATCACCTGATACCAGTATCCTTGGTATAACAAAAAAGACAAAACCACCATTTGCAGCTAATATAATTCCAACTAATATTAATTTAAAATTAACTGCTGACTTTTTCTGTAAATGATATAATGTATCTTCATGGCGATATGGGTGAATTGACTCAATAAGTTGGAGACGCATCACTTTAAGAGCGGGTGAAATGGTGACTATCATACCAACACTTACACCCATTGCGTATGCGATTAAAATCGACCACCAACTAAAAGAATAAGTTAGTTCTGTAAATCCAATCATACCTTCAGCGATAACTCTATTGGCGAAGGGAATAATAATAAAACGAGTTACAACATCAGCAGTTATTATACCTAATATCGCCCCAAAATTACATAATAGAAATCCTTGGACTAAAACAATAGCTAAATTATATTTCTTATTAGCACCTAAGGTTCTAAAAATGCCAAATTCTCTAATTCTTTCTTCTACAGAAGTTTTTAGTATTCCATTAATTAAAACTCCAGAAATTAGCATAGCTACAATTGAAACGAAAATAAAAATAACAACAATTAGAACACTTAAAAATTCAGAATAACCTAAGATCCTAAGTTTAGGCAATTCGATATAATATTCATTGATTCCTAAGGCTAATTGAATTTTGCCAGCGATTCTTTTGACTGCTCTTTCAGATTTTTCGAAATTTCTAACATCATAAAGCTTATTTCCTTCTTTAAAAGTTAAAATTAATTCACTACATCTTCCATCAAACTCATCATATCCAAAATATGTATATAATGTTTCAATATCAACAACAATAAGATGTTTATCACGATATTCAGCAGGCCATTTTAAATTAAAATCAAAGATCTTATCAATTGTTAGATTTTGTGTTCTATATAGGGTAATATTTCCATGAGTTAGTCTCATATTAATTTCTATATAATCATTTTCAGAATATTTAATTGCATCATTAAATCCTTTGTAGATCGCACAATGGTGTAATGGTAACTCTGTTAGATCGAGTAAATCATTTGAATTCGGTTGAATAAAAGCCCCAAAACTTATATCATTCTCTAATGTAAAATCAATTCCACAAACTGTTGTCCAAGTTTGCTCAACTGTTACATTGGAAGTATGAAAACCTTCTGAGATATTAATATTACCATCTACTTCCATTCTTGGTATAAAGTTTTTTATATCATTTGAAACATTTTGAATTTTGTCAATAATCTCATCATATTCAAAATAAGAGGATCTATCCTCTGGTTCTCCATTATAGTGTCTAACAGATATTACAGCATCTTGATTACCTGCTTCAATTGTTAGATAATTAACATAACTATAAGAAATGGAATCAGATAAAAACATAACAACTGTAAGCAAACCTATTGATATTAGTACCCCAATTATAGCTAAAATTGATCTTATTTTCTGTTTTCTTAAATCTAAGAATGCATATTTGAAAATTAGCTTAAAATGGGTCATATAGTTTAGATTTCTATAATATTTTAATTATAAATATATCTTAAAAATTCATTGTAAGATTAATAAATCTCCTTCAATTTTGCCAAAAAGTTTATTTTCTTCTATTAATTCTGCTAAAATGTCATTAAAATGCTCTGGTAAGTTCATAATTATTGTAGAAGGTACATTTTCTTTAATATCACTTATTCTTATTTCTCTTTTACCTTGATTGGCAAAGAGATATTGAAAGATTTTGCTTTTACACTTTTCCTTATTAATTTCTGTTTCTTGTTGTCTCCTAATTTGCATAATCTCAGTTTCTTTTAAACCAGCCACTTTTCCTTCATGAGTTAATTTGCCATCTCTCATATGAAAAACTCTAGAAGCAAATTCAGAAACAGCAGCATCATGACTTACTGCGACAAAAGTTGCACCCTTCCTATTCAAATCTCTAAGAAGATTTAGTATCATTACGCCTGTTTTTGAATCTAAATCACCAGTTGGTTCATCTAATACACAAATTGCTGGATCATTTGCAAATGCTCTGGCAATAGCTACTCTTTGTTGTTCTCCCCCACTCAATTCTGAAGGAGTATGGTGTGCTCTTTCATCTAATCCAACAAGTCTTAAAAGATCCATAGCTCTTTTTCTTTTTCCTCTACGACTTAATTTGCCTGAAAAATGGAGAGGAACCATAACGTTTTCCATAGCGGTCATTTGAGGGAGAAGATTATAGAATTGAAAGACAAAACCAATTCTTTCACGTCTTATTTCCGCTAAATCGTTGTCACTTAGCATTGAAATATTCCTACCCTCTAAAAAGATTTTTCCTCTAGTTGGGGTATCAAGTCCTCCAATTAAGTTGAGTAATGTTGTTTTTCCAGAACCAGAAGGACCCATTATATCAATAAAATCTCCATTATCTATAGTAAGATCCACTCCTCTTAATGCTGCTACAGCTGTCGTCCCAAGTAGGTATGTTTTATGTAAATTCTCAACAACTATTAAATGCTCATAATCTTTCCCTGCCACTCTATCATGTTTAATCTCCTTTTTCATTTTTTTCTTCTCTATTCGCGATTCAGATAACATCTCAATTTTTTGTTTTTTAATTTCATCTTTTTGCTTCTTATTTTTCCATTTTTCAAAATCTTTTGAGATATTACCTTTCCAAACTGCCAGTTTTCCAGTCTCTTCTTCATACTGCTCCATTAATGGAGTTTTTTTTACAGCAAGTGGTTTGGTCATGAAAAATTCCCTTTTGAGTTTATGTTATATAATTTGCTCCAAAATCAAATTTACTATTTTCAAATTTTGTTTTATCATTATAATATTGTAAAGCTGTATTAAATTTTTTTTTAAGATTTTACTTCTTTTACCGTTATATGAATAATAAAAATCATATAAAACTTAGGATTCTAGTTTGTTAGAATGTTTCATAAATTATATCTAATTAACAACTAAACAAAATAGAAAAGAGATATTTTGGTTTAAGTCAATAGATCTTAAGAAATACCATTATTCTAATTCCTTCTTCTTTATAAAATTTAGAATTTTAAGATAAAGATCCTTTTCTGCATCTTTTTTATTTCCGAATTTTTCTGATTGAAAATTATTCGGAAGAATTAACAATTCCTTTTGGGTATTTTTATCAATAATTTTAGGCTTTTTGGCACGCCAGATGGGGTCGTGTTCAAGACCATATTTTTCAAATTTAAGCTTTATAAATATATTTGTTTTATACTTATTCTGAAGAAATTCTAATAAAGCATTTTTGTTAAATGTTGTAGAATCTTTTATAATAGATTCAATATCCGTATAGAATCTATTAATTATCTTATCTTCGACAAGTTTTATATTGAAATCTGAATCAAGAAATATAGCACCGCATATCGCTTCAAAAATATCAGCTAGGATTCTAGTTCCATCAATTTTTTGTTTATCAGATTTGAAAATGTATTGCTCTAAATCGATTTCCATTGCTACTTTTTTAAATACTTCATCATTTTCTAAGGACGCTTTAAGTTGTGTAATCTCTCCAGGATCATTAATTCCCATTTGATATAATTTTAATATGAATGCTGTTTTTATAACTGAATCTCCAAGAATTTCTAAATATTCATATGAAGGTATTTTATTTTCGTTTCCAAATTGAGGAGTTGTTAACGCTTGAGCTAATAAGTGTTCATTCTTAAACTTATATCTTAATAATTCTTGGAATTTTTTTAGTGTCTCTGGCATCTTATCCAGCATCTTCCTAATTAACTATAATAATCAGATAAATTTAAAAATTTAATCTATTCTTAATAAATATATGGAAAGAGAAAAAATTCTTTCAATAATAAAAGACCTCGAGGAAAAAAATTTAGAATTAGAAAACTATCTTTCAAACTTAACTATTTTATCTAGAAATGATATTATTAAGAAAATCTCACAAGACATTATTCAAAATAATGAATTATTACAAGAAATAGTGAGTAGTAAAGAACAACTTTTTTCAAGTAGAATTAAAAGACCCATTAGCCCAATCCAACATATAATTGAAGGTTTTCTCTCTAAAATTAAAAGTACTCCTTCTAAAAAGGTTATATATTTAAGAGAGTTCCTTGAGATATTTAAACAAGAAATATCCGAGAAAGATAAAGATGTGATTTTACAGTCCTTACAAGATGAAAAAAATGAAGAAGAATTAAAAGAAAAGATGATAACTTTAGCTACTACATTTGAATTAAAATTTTAAAGATCAAATAATTGGAGTAAAACCATTACGTTTTTTCTACCTCGTATCTTGATTTTTCCAATAATTACTTTCCTTATTATTTTCCCCATTGAAACTTTATCACCACCTAAAATTTCTAAAAATAGAGGTGTAGAAGTTTCAAACAAGCCATCCCAACCAATAACCTCCTTTTTTAAATTCTCTTTTGGTTTATTCTCTATGCCTTCAACATATATTGTGCCTTTATCGATCACAAGCAACGCAGCATATTTTCCATCTTTTGCATTCAATAGAATTTTAAGTTCAGTATCTTTAAATTTTTCTTTGAATTTCTCATTTTCATTTAAAGGGTCAACTAACTTCGCTACAGTGCCAGCAAAACCACGAGGTTTTTTCTTTTTTTCCTCAGTCATTATAATCAATTACTAAAAATATTTGATATTATTAAATTACTTCTGAAATAATTTAAAGATTTAACCTATTTTTTTAAAAGAAATCGTAAATAGATAAAATATTGAAGAATAAGCGAACTAAGTAGAAGCGATGCTTACAACAAAGTTAGTATCCGTCCGCCTCAGAGCTACCAAAATAATCTTCCCAAGCTTTCCTATCTTCACCAGAAATTCTTTCTCCAGAAATTCTATCTTTCACTACAATTGGGGCAGATTCTTTCTCGTCATGTCTAATTGTTTTAATTATCTTGTATTCCTCTTGGTCTTTTCCTAAATCAAACTCTTTATCACATGCTTTACAGTATAATTTTTTGCTTTTTGGGATTAAAATGTTGTCACACTCGGGGCAGAATCTCATAATTCCAAAGATCACCTTTTTCAATGCTTATGCTTATTAAATTTTACGGTTTAGTTCATTTTTATATTTCAGAGATAATAAAACTATTTAACACTTATAAATTTAATGAAAATTTAACTTAATGTGCGTCAATAGTATATATAAATTTTTACATTTAATCAATTAATAATTCTAAAAAATCCGTTAATTTCTACGTGTCAAAATATCTAATAATATAGGTTGTTGTTCCATTAACATTCGAATTTAGTTAGATTTAACTAAAAAGAGTATTTAATTAATTAATTAAAAACCTATTTAAAGTATTACAAATCTTTTTACTTAAGGACTATTGAAATTGGGGATATATGAAATGGATTCTTCAGAAAAGAATGTTTTAATAATAGCTCATAGAGGAGCAAGTAATTTAGCAACAGAAAATACTCTTAATGCATTCCAAAAAGCAATTAAATTAGGAGCAGATTACATAGAATTTGACGTTCACCAGTTAAAAGATGGTAAAATTGTTATAATGCATGATGCTAATACATTTAGAATGACAGGTCAAAAACGTACATTAAAGGAAATAACTTATGAAGAGTTAAAAAGACTTGAGATTGGAGACGGTGAAAGGATACCTACATTGCATGAGTTAATTAATATAGCTAAGGGAAAGATCGCTTTAAATTGCGAAGTAAAAGCTAGGGGATTAGCTGAAATTTTAGTAAGAATCTTCCAACAAGCTGATATTATTGAATCTACAATAATTAGCTCTTTTAAAAATGACATTTTATTAAAAATCCAAAATATAGAACCTAGAGTTAGGCTAGCAGCGTTAAGGCCTATTCGGATGCAATGGATTAAAAGTTTGATTTTCCCAAAGAAAATATTAAAAACTGCTGTTAAAAATGGATTTTATGCTGTTGGTCCAAAACATATTTTTGTAAATCGTAAGTTTATTGATAGAGCTCATCATCATGGTATTAAAGTGTTTACATGGACAGTTGATTCAGAAAAAAAAATTAGGAAATTAATTAAAATAGGTGTTGATGGGATTATTACAAATAACATCTCCAATATGAAAAAAATCTTAAATCAATTAAATTAACAATACTTATCTCAACGAATATGGATGATGTGTTTTAATTTTGAATGAAGATGAGCATAAACCTCTAATAATCGGTCATAGAGGAGCTTACAACGAAACTATTGAAAATAGTTTGGAAGGATTTAAAAGAGCTATTGATTTAAAAGCTGACTACATTGAATTTGATGTTCACCAATCAAGCGATGGTGAAATTATAGTTATGCATGATGCAAATACTATTAGAATGACAGGAGAAGAAGGACTTATAAAGAGCATGACAATTATGGACTTAAATCAATTGAAATTACCAAATGGTGAGAATATCCCTACTTTACGAAAAGTTATTAAAGCTGCTAAAGGAAAAATTAAGTTGTTATGTGATCTAAAAGGAGAAGGGATTGCTTCAAATGTAGTGAAGATTTTAAGAGAAATGGATATGATTGATTCTACTATTATTCAATCTTTCCATATTAAAGAACTGATAGATGTTAGAAATGTTGAGACTAATATAAAATTGGGATTAATTGTCCCAATTACAGAAGAATATTTACCTGAATGGAATCAAAGGAAAAATATGATTCGTGAAGTACTTAATTATAAGTTTGACTATCTTATTACTCGATTTAAAAACGTTGATGAGAAATTTGTAAATTATTCTCATAAATATAATTTAAAAGTATTTGTTTATCCAATTAATTCTAAAATAATTACTAAAAGATATATCAATATAGGTGTGGATGGACTAATTGTAAACAAAATTTCACAAACTAAAGCTATTCTTGCGCAATTAAAGGATAGTTTATAATAAATCTACTAAGTCCAAATCCTGATTTAAAAAAATATTTTAGTCAAATTAACATACTTTAATTATTATATTTTAGAATTATTCATTAATATCTCCTTATTTAATTATGTCTGATTCAATTTCAACAGAAAA
>JBHLKV010000041.1:0-16934 GCA_048886305.1 Candidatus Hodarchaeota archaeon | reverse complement strand
AATCGTTCAATTAGATTTTATAAAGATAAAAAAGTACCTGATGATATTTTACAAAAAGTTGTAAGAGCGATGGAATGTGCTCCTACAGCTGGAAATCTAAGAGGGGAGAAATTTGTAATTTTATCTGACCAAGAACAATTAAAAGATTTATCTGATGCAATTATAGAAGAACTTCTTACAAACCCATCAACTAAATCACATTTTGCTGGATCATTTGAAGTTAAAAAAAAGTTTTATAACTATCCAGTTTTTTATGATGCACCACATGTAATAATTGTATATTCTGCAGGGAAAACTACTTTTGAGCATTATAATATTGGGAATATAATTACGTATGGTCAATTAGCGGCTCAATCACTTGGTTTAGGCACATGTTGGATTGGTTGGATGCAAATAGCTTTTGAATTTAATCCTAAATTAACAAAACTAGTAGGCATCAGAGGTAGAAGTTGGGGTGTTATGACAATCGGGTATCCTGATATCAAATATCTACGCTGTCCTCCCCGTTCTCGTAAAAAAGTGAAAGGATTATTATAGAAAATTAAATTTTGATTATTATGGAAAAAAAACTAAGAACAATTATACTCTCTTTAGTTATTATTATAATTATAGTTGTAGGTATTACAATCCCCATATTTTTCAACGTAAAATCTAAATCTATCAAGCTTAATACAGAAAAATTAGGAAAAATTGATACTGGAGGAAATGCGTTTGATGTGTATGTTTTAGATGATATTGCGTATGTAGTGGATACAACCGATAATAATCCCGGTGGTTTAGTAATTATTAATGTAAGCGATCCAACTCATCCAAATAAATTAGGGTCATATTATCAAAGTGGACTTCCCATATCTGTTGATGTTGTCGGAGAGATCGCTTATCTAGCAAACACACTAGTAGGGCTAGAAATTCTTAATCTTAGTGATCCAACCAACCCAGTTAAAATAGATCAATACACTGGTAGCGGAGCTACCTTTGATGTGCAGGTAGTTGGAGAGATTGCGTATTTAGCAGATTGGACTAATGGATTGGTAATTTTAAATGTGAGTGACCCTACAGATGTAAAAGAAATTACCACTTATGGGATCCCTGGAGCATGTATTCATGTGTATGTTTCTGAGAATCTAGTATATTTAATAGATCATTACTCGGAATTTAGTGGTTTGAGAATTATAAATGTGAGCGCCCCTTATTCCCCAGTTCAAGTTGGGAGTCATATCCTTATGGGTGTAGACTTCTGGAATCCTTTTGTCTATGGAGATTATGTTTATATTGAAAATCATGCTCCAGATGGAGGAGAATTAAGAATCCTTAATGTGAGTGATCCTTCCCAAATCTCTCAAGTTGGATTATATGATGAGGGAAGTTTCGTTTTTGCGGCTTTTGCTAATGATACTATCGCATATCTTGCAGACTTTAAGAATGGATTAATAGTTGTTAATGTAACCAATCCATCTAATCCGATAAGGATTGCCCAATTCTTAGACGGAGGTCATGCCACTGATGTCTATGTTATCAATAATATTGCCTATATTGCAGATGGTAATGATGGATTAGAAATTATAAAAATTTTAATATGATGCTCTAAACTCATATTTTAACTTATCATTAACAAAAATAAAGAAAAGATGGATAAAAGAGGAAAGAAAATAATTTATGTAAGCCATTGTCTTCTTAACCAAAATTTGCGATTTCCAGGTATAGCTGTACAAAGCGGAGCGATAGTCGAACTTATTACGATTTTAATAAGAAATGGGATAGGAATAGAACTGTTACCTTGTCTCGAGCGGAAAGGGTGGGGTGGAGTTTCAAGAAAGACTTTTTATAAATTTTTTCCGTTTATAAATAAGACTATAGGAACCAAAAAATTCCCTATAACAAAATTGATTTTAAGATTTTGGCTTTCGCGTTTCAAAAAAAAATGTAGAAAAGAAGCAAAGAAGATCGTTAATCAAATGATAGACTACGTTAAGTCAGGATATACTATTTTAGGAATAATTACAACTAACGATAGTCCAACATGTGGTTACACCAAAACAATAAATCTTCTTGAAGCTCTAAAAAAGTATAAGGCATTCGGTATGACTCCTAAAGCTTTAAGAAAGCCTAATCTCGAAGAAATGAAAAATTTCATTCCTAATCTCTGTAAAGAAGGTTCTGGTTTCTTTACTTCTGAACTAGTAAAACAAATGAAAAAAAGAAAACTTAAGCTTAGTATCTTGGGATTCAATATTTGGAATAATTTAACAGAAGAAACTAAAAGAGTAATTCAGCATTTCGATCTCACTATTTAATCTTTATTCTCTTCAAGATCTTCAGGAGGCCATCCTTTCGGTGTCTGATACCCCTTAATGAATCTAAAGTCACATATATCGGCTCCTCCTGCTATTGTTTTAGTTCTCTTAAATCCTATTCCAATTGCTCGCATTCTTGCATAATCGCATAAACATACATACGGAGCGATCTCTTCAGCTCTCTCTTGTTTTGCAAGTTTTAACCAGCCACATTCCTTAAAGTTGATTCCATAATCGTAATTATTACCATCTCTTTCAACAAAAACTCCAACCCAATTCTCTGAATACTTCTGCGTTTGACTCTCTAACAACCACTTTCTCCAATAATTCTTCATCTTTTTAGAAAAAATTGCCTTTCGATATAGCCATTTTTTAATTGATGATAAGGATTGAGTATATCGCTCAGCGATTTCGTAAATCAATTTTCCCAATTCCCTCTTAGATAAGTTAAGGGATTTGCATGCCTTATAAAAAGCAATAGTCTCTGCTGATTGAATCATTAAAGAAGTGAAAGGAGATTTATCACCACCCACATAAGGAAGTCTTGAAAGGAGGTTTTCAAGCTCTTCTTGAGCTTTTAGGGAAATGTTATCAACAACAATTTGTCCATAATTGGGGGAAAAAATTACTTTTGCTGTTTGAATTAAAGAATTAAACTCTCTCATTATTGATTTTTTATTTATTTGATAATAATTTTCATTACCATCAAAATTTTTATTTTCTTTTAGCAAAAAATCATCCTCATATGAAAAGAATTCATTAAAATAATTAATTATTTAATTTAACATTATCTAACCATCAAGTATATGGAATGTAGGAACTTAACAAAAATAACAATAAGATATATTATCTTTTAATTATTACATAAAATTCATAATAAAAAATAAAATTGTTAAACAGATGCCAAGTGGCGTAGTATCTCACCAAGCCCCAGGATTACTATTAAAAGTAAAATATCCACATAAATTTGATGGAACAGCTTTATGCATTAGTACATTAGTTCCTGATATTAATATAATTTTTGACCCATTTTTACCATTCACATTTCGAAATATTACTCATAGTCTTTTAGGATTAGTATTAATTACGTTACCTTTAACACTTATTTTGACAATGATTTTTTGTACTTACATTGGACCTATTTATGCTAACCTAGCAAAGAGAAATGGAATTTTTGCTAGACCTTTAAGATATTTTGGAGTAGATCAATGGAATAACTTAAAGAAAAAAAGATATAATAGACGATTTTTTATTGTTGCATCTTATTCTGCATTGATTGGTGGATTAACACATCTTTTACTCGATCTCCCTGCTCATGAAAGTATGGAGATCTTTTTTCCGTTAATCATGCAATCTCCTGATTTTTTACTTTACTCTATAAAAGATTATGGTACCATTGATATAGGGAATACCCAAATAGAAGCTGATTTGACAGTATATCAACTTATCTGGTTTATTGAAACAGTTACTATGTTTGTTATTGCTATTTATCTTCTTAGATATATTAAAAAAAATGATTTAATTAATAAATGGTATAAAGAAACCAATAGTTAATTAAAAAAAATATAATATTATTTTTGAGTACTTATTTTTATCCCATTTGCTCTTATTTTTGGTGTAGTTAATATTTGGTTCGTTAGTTTTGTATTCTTTGTAATTCCTTGGATATTCATAAGTAAATCAAATACGTTTCCTCCTATTGAGACATTTATCAATGGTTCAGCTAATTCTCCATTCCTAATTAGTTGAGCTCCTTTAGCCAATCCACTAAACATGCCATTTTCTGCTCGAGAAGAACCGGCAAAATACTCGAAAGTGATCCCTAATTTTATATCTTCTATTAATTCTTCAAATTCATAATTTCCAGGTTTAATAGTTGGTGCGTTTGGGACAATCATGCTAGGTGGATTGATAAATTTTGCACCATCTATTACGAAGCCTCTCCAAGAATTTCCAGTCGACATGGCATCCATTTTACTTGCTCGTAATTCATCGAAGAGAAAATTCTCAAGAATACCATCTTTTATTATAGATGTTGTTTGAGTCGCAGTGCCTTCATCATCAAAAGCTCTAACTACAGCACCAGCGGTAGGATTATGTGCATCATCAATTACATGAAAATAATCTACAGCTACTTTTTCAGATAATTTGTCTTTCCACATAGATCTATTTAATAAAACATTATGGGCGGCAACGGCTTGGGCAAAGACTAATGCAATTGGATTAAAAACTGCTTCTTCTTTAAAAACCACAATATCAGAATCGATTGATGAAGGTGTTATGGCGTTCATGTTTCGAACTGCTCTCTGTGTAAGCTCTTCCCCGAATTTTCTGTAATCGATAGATTTTGGATCATGAGTAAAAAAATCATCAACTACAAAAGAACCTACTTTGTCTCCTTCTCTTGGAACTACAAAGAATTCTCCATTAAAATTATTCGATTTATGAAAAGCTTCCACTCCTAGAGAATTTGCTATTGCAATCCATTGTTCTGATTTTGTGACATTGCTTAAACTAGTGCGTACATCAGTTTTTACTTCTCCCATTGGCTCAAGGATATCTTTTGCGATTTCTATCAAATTATCAGTTGTTAGTTCATTTACAGATTAAGTATAAATTCCTTCTATTTTCTTATATTCTGAGGGCGAGGGTAATCTGATCCCGGGATTTGCTGGAGCTACTTTTGAAATTGCTATTGCATCGTTTACTGTAGTTTTGAGATCCTCCAAATTTGATTTATTTGAGTAGGAAAATCCCTCTGAGTTGTTTTTTAATATTCTAATGGCAAAGCCTATTTCTGATTTATCTCTTTCGTTTGAAATTGAACGACCTTCAGTCATAATCTGAAACTGTTCATAATGTTGAACAAATACTTCAATAGCTTTAATATCTTTAGACATTCCATAATTGACTACTTGCCGAGCTAGATCTAGTAAATGTTCTTTAGTTATGTTTCGTAATGTCATGTTAATTCCCTCCTGCTAACATTGCTTTAATTGCAAGATGAGGTCCACCAGCATCAACTTTTGCTGGTTGCTCTTTGCCACAGATTCCTTGACCTATATTGGCATCAAAATCTTTACCTAATCCAATAATATTGTTCAAAACTTCAAATGCATTACCCGAAACAACTGGATTTTGATATAATTCTTCTGTCAATTCACCATTTTTAATTGCGAAACATTCAACTGCTCCAAACATAAATTCTGATGAACTATCTGCTTGTCCATTTTGGAGAGAACTTACCACGAAACCATTTCTAACTGCTTCATAGAGTTCTTCCATACTCATATCACCTGGTTCAATATATGTATTTCTCATCCTTACTATTGGTTCATCTATAAAAGTGTAAGCTCTAGCGTTTCCAGTTGCTTTTACTCCTAATTGTGCAGCAAATTCTCTATTTGTCATATAATTGGTCAATACTCCTTCTTTGATAATATAAGTCTTAATTCCTTTAACTCCTTCATCATCAAATGGGAGCCATCCACTTCCCTCCCAATTTGAACCTCTTAAAGTAGGGGAGTCAACTAAACTAATTCTATCATCACATACTTTTTGTCCAAGTTTCCCTTGAGTAAAAGAACCTGCAAGAACAAGATCAGCTTCTGCTGTATGACCTATAGCCTCATGAGCCAAAACGCCTACTAATTGATGGTCTAAGAGTAAATTAGTTACTCCACTTGGGGGTAATGATGCTTTTACTAATTTTGTTGCTTTTTCGGCACTTGATCTCATTAGTTCATCTACTGGATGTAAATCAAAAAATTCAGCCCCACATGTATGTGCCCATGAAGTGTATCCACTAGCCATCTTTCCTCCTTCAATAGCAACAGAATATGCTAATAAAGTTGGTTTCATGTCTTCCCAGCTTACTCTAGTCCCTTCACTTGTTATGGTTATTCTTTTATCAATAATCTCATTATAATTAATAGTATAACTCTTCACTAGTTCATAATCCTTAGCTACTTTTGATGCTTCAATTATTTTCTGCAGTTTATCTTCGACAGATATATCCTGAAGATCTATTTTTCTTGGAGATATTGCATCATCCTCAATAATTTCTACTTCAACCAATTGCACTTTTTTATCCTTTTTAGCAACGGTTCCCCTTGCCATTTTTATTGCATTGTTCACAATTCTAGAAATCTCTTCCTGACTGGTGTTGCTTGATGCTGCAAGACCCCAGCTACCATCTACAAGTACTCTAGCACAAATTCCCTCTCTAGAACCAGTTGTACTTATTAATTCTCCATCTCTAAACATGAAATTAGCTAGATATTTATCTTGGTATCTTAATTCTACATAATCAGCTCCAAGTTTTTCTCCTTCCTCCACGCGAGGTATCAAATATTCTTTATCGATTTTGTCCAATCTTAATCACCTTAGGTAATATTAACTGGTCGCTTCTTTTTAAATTTCTGGAAAAATGTAAAAATTAATTAAATACTTAGTCCCGCTATTATAAGTTTATTTTATGATTCTACAAGATAAGAATTATTAAAATTTATTTTACAATTTATCCAACAAAAAAGATTATATGTCTATTCATAATTTTTTTACATAGAAATCTATATCCATTTGATGGAAAAAATTAGTATAAAAAAATTGGTAATGCGGAATGAAAAAGAAGAATATAGGATTTATTTTGTTTGGAGTAGCAGGTATAGAATTAGTATCAATGCTTATATCTCTCGTTGCATTTCCTCGTTTATATGAACAGATGGAGATGCCAACAAGGGCAATTAAAGCTGCTATTACTAGTATAGTAGTAATTAGTGTGGTAGCTACTGTTATTCTTGTTAGTGTAGGTGTGATATTATTAATAAAATTTCGTGAAGAATAATCTTAATCAAATCCTAATAATATTAAAAAAAATAAAAATGGGAGAAAAAAATAATGAAAGATTTAACCATTATTTTAAAAAATAAACCGGGAATGTTAGCTGATTTAGGGGAGACATTAGGCAAAAATGGTATCAATATGGAAGGCCTTTGTGGATTTCCCTTAAAAAATGAAGGTATTATTCACCTGTTGGTAGAAGATGAAACTACAACTCGCTGGATACTCGAAGACGCTGGTTTTGATGTACGTGCTGTGCGTGAAGTACTAGTTCTGGATATTGGCAATATTACAGGAAAACCAGGCACAGGAGGGAAAATGGCACGCAAAATAGGCAACGCTGGGGTCAATATTGATCTAATCTACCTTGGTGAGAATAACAGAATAGTTCTCGGCGTTGACGATTTAGACAAAGCGCGAGCTGCTTTAGGTATTGAATGAGTAAGAAATTTAATAATCAAATTTTTTTTAACTTTTTAATTAGTCTTGCATATCTAGGTTATTTTTGATTTTTAGTTTATTTAGAGTATTTAGTGGTAAAACCATGAGTTGGAAGGATATAAGACCAATTGCTATATGTTTGTTCTACCATAATAAAAAGATTCTTGTTTTCAAAGGATATGATAAAGGAAAGGATCAAACCTTTTATAGACCTTTAGGAGGAGCAATAGAATTTGGTGAATATGGGGAACAAGCGTTGAAAAGAGAAATTAGAGAGGAAATCCAAGCTGAAATTAAAGATATAAAATTCCTAACCATGTTTGAGAATATTTTTACGTATGAAGGAGAAATGGGTCATGAGATTGTATTGGTTTTTGATGCAACTTTAATTGATTCCTCTTTATATGGAAAAACTCTCATAGTCCAAGAAGATGATGAGAATCAGATTGAATTTAACGCTTATTGGAAAAGTTTAGAAGAAATTAAACGGGAAAACCGACCCTTATATCCTGATGGATTATATAGTTTTATTGAAAAATATTATTAAACCTAGTTATACTTGAATAAAAATACTAACGAATCGTTTTCCAATCTTTTTTAATCCAGTCTTTATGAATTCTTTTTTTGAAATTTCTCCGTCTTTGCATCTTTGCCAAGCGTTTTTTATAATCTTCCAATCAGAACCTAGATTTTCTTTCATATAATCTTCAATATTATCGATTTCTTCCATAAGATGTTCGATCATAAATGCAACTTCAGAAACTTTCAGCTTAATATCTTTTGTATCAGCTCCTATTTCAGATAATTGATTATCCATCTTTTCTAATTTGGTATAAAGCTTTTTATAACGCTTATATTTAGGATTACTCTTCTTTATATTTTTTATTGTCTTTTTCCATGAAGCTTTAAGTTTTTTCAAATTATTTTGAAAATTATTATCAACTTTAACAAAGAATTCCTCTGATTTTTCAGAAAATCTTGTAAAGCTTTTTTTTAAGTCGAGAAAAAATTGGGTAAATAGATTTTTTTTCTTTTTCTTTCGGGCTAATAGGGTATCATTTTGAGCTGGTACATTTTTAGAATTTTCCATATTTGGTTTCACTCTTAGGAATTCTTTTCTAACTATCTAATAAATAAAACAGCTATTTAATATTATTTTAAAATTTAAATTATAATAATTTGAAATCTCCATTTTTAGGAAGTAAGAGTTATAAATAAGTAATCAGTTCAGCATACGATGCTAATGAAGTTGCCATATGACAGTAAATCTAGTTTAAGGGGAAATTCGAAATAGTTTTTGTTGAAACTTCAATTCGTCAATTTCTTTATCTTTCTTTTCTAATTCTTTTTCTAGATCTCTGATTTTGTTTTTAAGCTCAAAGATTTCAATATTTTGTTTTATTTTTTCACTCTTAGGTTTCTTATATTTACTCAATTCTTTTTTTAAATTTTCAATTTTCTTTTTAGATTTATTAAGTTCCTTTTGAAGTTCTTTATTTAACCCTTTTCTTATCGCATTAGTTATCGTACCTTCCTCTAATAAACTTTTAACTCTTACCTTTTGATTAATTTCTTGTATAGTTAAATTTAATTGTTCAATTTGGGTATTTTTTTCTTCAATTTTTTTTTTCAGAATATTAGTTAAAACTTCTTCTCTATGAAGTTTTTTTGATAATTCAATATTTAGAGTTTCAAGATTAATTAATTTATTAGCTAATTTCTCTTTTTCTCTTATTTCTTCAACAGATATTACAGACGTTTTGCCTATTTTTTTAATTTCATCTAATTCTCTTTGGAAAAGGATTTTTTCTTTTCTTAAAAAACCCATACGATTTTTTAATTCTCTGATTTCTCTATCTTTCTCTTGTAATTCAAACCTAAATTTAGATTCAATTGCATTTTGAAGATTTGGTGAAGAGGGTGGTTTTGAAAAAAGATCATGAAGTTCTATGAGTTCCTCTTCTAAATTGTGAATTTTTTCAAGATAACCTTGTACTTCTTTATCTTTTTTATCTAATTCTAAATTTAATTTTTGTATCTGATTTTTCAGAAGATCTAACTGGTTATCCTCCATTCATGAATCTACCTTGAAAAAATTAATATTATATTATGTTTTACTCAATAAATTGAAAGGTAAATTTAATATTTATAGTTTTAAATTTAATAAATTTAAAATAAAATTATCGAATTGTAATAGATATGAAGATTATAGATCTCGAGGATAAATATCTACAAGAATATTTTATGTGTCTTGAGGAATGGTCAGATGAGATAAAGGAAGCGGGAAATCACAAACAGGTATGGTTTAATAAGATGAAAGATAGAGGGCTTGGAGTTAAACTTGCCGTTAATGACGAAGGAGTAGTTGGTGGAATGATTCAGTATATCCCAATAGAATATTCTAATGCTGAAGGAGTTGATCTCTATTTCATAAATTGTATCTGGGTTCATGGATATGAAGAAGGGCGAGGAGATTTTCAAAAAATGGGTTATGGAAAGGCTCTACTTCAAGCTGCTGAAGAAGATGTTAAAAAAAGAGGTGCTAAGGGAATAGTTGCATGGGGCGTTTCTCTTCCATTTTGGATGAAAGCTTCGTGGTTTAAAAAGAATGGTTATACAAGAACAGATAAAGACAGTATTGCATCATTGCTATGGAAGCCATTTACTGATGATGCCGTTCCCCCTAAATGGATAAAAGAAAAAAAGCAACCTCAACCAATACCGGGTAAAGTTTTAATAACTTCTTTTCTAAATGGATGGTGCCCGGCACAAAATTTAATAAGAGAGAGGGCTAAAAGAGCAGCAACTGAATTAGGAGATAAAGTCATTTTTCAAGAAATTGATACAATTGAACGAGAAAAGCTGTTAGAGTGGGGGATTTTAGATGGTTTATTCATTGATGACCACCAAGTAAGAACAGGTCCTCCACCCTCGTATGAAAAAATCAAAAAAAAAATTATAAAAAGACTTAAGAAGTTAGATAAATTAAAGTAATAATTCCAGAGTTATTATATCTCCAGAGTAATTCTGTAGTATTACTTATATGTGCGGTATTTTTTCAGAGCAAGTACAAAGTGTATGTCTATTTATTGAATAGAATTAGATTTTATGATTAGGGGGCTCTAAATGCTTATAACACTAGAGTAGAGAATATAATTAGATATCTTGAAATGTTAATAATCTAAATTAAACATTTATAATTATAAACTATATTAGGGATCATTATGAACCGAGTCTATATTTCAAGATTTCTTATTTCAATAATGCTAGGAAGCCTAATCCTTTCGTCAATCATTAGAAGTAGTTTATCTTATACACCTACTCAACCTATTCAAAATTCTTTTATTCCTGATTCTTGTACTATTTTTACTGTAAACATCAGCGATACCATATACTTTGGAAATAATGAGGATTACCTATTGCATGGGACATATATGTGGTTAGTTCCTTCTCAAGAGATCACACCTTTATTCGAAACTATTACTACATATGGTTTTGTAGCTTTCGGATTCAGATATAATGATGACCCAGCGGATGGTTATGCCCAGGGAGGGATGAATGATCAAGGTTTATGTGTTGATGGCAATGGTCTTCCTGCAATACCTATGAATCCTCACCCCGAGCGAGAAGCTCCTTATACTAATATACTAGAACAAACTCTTTTTGAATGTGCAAATGTTAGTGAAGTAATCCATTGGTACCAAACTCATTACCTGGGCAGTGTTTGGAGTTGTCAGATCCATTATGCAGATGCTTCAGGAGATGCCGTAGTCATAAGCGTGGGTTTAGATGGAGAATTTGCATTTACTCGTAAAAATACCTCTCATTATCTAGTATCAACTAATTTTAACTTAGCAAATCCAGCTAATGGATGGTATCCCTGTAGCCGATATAGTACCGCTACAAGTATGCTCGCTAGTATAACAGATGAGGCGGATCTTACTGTTGGTGCTTGCAGAGATGTCCTTGATGCAGTACATCAAGAAGGCGTATATGCCACAAAGTATAGCAATATTTTTGATCCAGTCAATTTAGAATTCCACCTATTCTATAACCACAACTTCGATAAAATGGTATCATTAGATCTTCTATATGAACTTGGAAACGTTCGTCGTGGTGGAGTAGGTGTACAAGAGATACAAGATTGGATATATTTCAAAGAAGTTAGGATATCGTCTCTCTTTTCAGAAAGTATTATTCCAGGGTATCCCGTTATTATTCTGATCTCATCTATCGCGTTAATAGTATCGATTTTTGCTATTTTTAACTTAAAAAGATATAAGTTAAATTAAATCTAGTAATTTAATAACAATTTCTTTTTAAAAATTATGCCAGAACTTCCAGAAGTGGAAACATTTAAACGATATTTAGATAAAACATCTTTAAAGCAAGTGATTAAAGAGATCAAAATAATTGATATTAGAGTTTTGAGCGTTGACGATTCTTATCTAATAAAATCAGTAAAAGATAAGCAATTCGAATCATCCACGCGACATGGCAAATATCTTCTTGTGCATCTCAAACCAAAATATCTTGTATTGCATTTTGGCATGACTGGAGAATTAGAATATTACAATAAAAAAGAAGATGATCCTAACTACAGTAAAGTCATATTTCAATTCGAGAATGATTTTAATTTAGCTTATATATCTCGTAGAATGTTTGGAAAAATAGGTATCGTTGATTCAATTCAAGAATTTATAACAAAGAAAAAATTAGGATTAGATGCATTTAAAATGAGTCTTGAAGAATTTAAAGAGGCTACAGAGAGAAGAACTGCTATCCTTAAAAATGTCTTACTAAATCAAAGCTTTGTTGCTGGAATTGGCAATATTTATTCTGATGAGATTTTGTTCAGGACGAAATTACATCCTAAAACTAAAATTAATTCTTTAAATGAAGCCAAAATAAAAGAGTTGTACGATAATATTAAAGGAGTTTTAAAGTTCGGAATAGTAAAACAAGGTGATTTAAGTAGCTATCCCAATAGCTTTCTCATTCCGCACCGCAAGAAAGATGAACATTGCCCAATCTGTAATAGCGAAATAGAACGTCTTGAACTTTCTGGAAGGCATGGATACTATTGCCCAAGTTGCCAAAAGTTATGAAGAAAATTTTGAAGAAAAATTTAGTGTTGAGTTTTACTTGTAAATCTAAAATTCTTTACTTTTACTGGCGCTACTATGCTTGGAATACCATAAACATCCATAATAGGTTGTCTAAGTTCTTTTCCAATTTCAATTTTTTTAAAGACTCTTGGAATTTCATCAGTAAATCTCAAATTTTTAGCAGATCCTATGATTTCCCCATTCTTAATGATAAATAAACCATCTTTGGTCATCCCTGTGAATGACCCGACCGGAGGATTTACAAAATTAACATAATGAAGATTCGTGATCAAAAGACCATTTTTGATTTCTGAAATCATTTCATCTTTGCTATACGTACCTGCTTTCACAGTATCTGCAAATGGAAAACCTAATTTGTCGCCAAAAATTGTATAACAAGCCCCCATTGCTTTAACCCCCAACCTAGCTGCATCTAAACGAGAGCAAGAATAATTCTTTAAAACACCATTTTCAACTACAGGGAATGGTTGGGTGGCTAGACCTTCATCATCTACAGGTCTCGATGATAAGATTTCGGGATTATGGGGATCATTGATCAGTGTTAGTTTTTTATCAAAAACTTGCTGTCCTATTTTATCAGTTAAGAAGCTGTATTTATCTATTACTAATCTTGAAGATGTAGCAAAACCAATGAAAAAAAGTAGTTTGTTAAAAGCTTGATGATCTAATATTACTTCATAATCTCCTGGATTAATTGCTTTTGCTCCTAAACTCTTAATCGCTCTTTCCGCTGTCTCTTCTGCTTCTTTCTCCATATTAAGTGTTGCTATTTTTCTTGATCCAAAAGTGCTATTAGACCGACTCTCTTCACCTTTTTCCAAAGCATTGATATTAATGGTTGAGGTTATTTTTGTATTAGGATATAATACTTCTTGACCTGTCGAAGATACAAAAAAATTAAATCCATCAGCAAGGAGAATATTACCTGAAACTCCTTCAATTCGTTTATCAACAGCTTCTCCTGCTACAATTGCTTCTTCGACTTTATCAACAACAATATCAGGACCTATATTTTTGACTTTTGGATCATTTAGGACTAATGAAGCATATTGTTGTTTCTCTTTTAATGGGCCAGGATACATTGGATCAGGAGGAACTATTTTTGCTGCTGTTAAAAGATAATCTAAAAGGTTTAAGATACCTTTCTTTGTTAGGTCATTTGTTATTGAACTAGCCCTTTGCTTATCTTTATAGACAACGGTCAGCGCAATTTCTCTATGCAAATCAGTATAATTTTGCAATATTGCTGAATTAGAGAAACGGGTAACATATTCGTTTTTTATAGAAGCATTTACAAAAGCTTCACAGCCAGAATCTTGCGCTCGTTTTAATGCTAGTTCGGAAAATTCTATAAGTTCTTCTTTTTGCTTATTAAAATTCATTTTCATACCTCCTATCCACTAAAAATATTTATTCCTTGGAATCTGGACCAAGGTCCACCATGTGATGTCCACATTAATTGCATATATGGTGCTCCTTTACCACAAGTCGCCCCATGACCCTCAATTTTCCATTCTTTAGTCATCATATCTAAACCACCCCAGAACTCAGGAGTAGCTGCTTGATAGATAGTGTTTTTTAATGGTTTACCTAGCTCTCCATTATTAATCTCATATGCAATTTGAACAGCAAATTGAAAATTCATTCTCTTGTCATCAATACTATGTGATTTCCAATCAAGACCATAAATTCCTTCCTTTGTTTCCGAAATAAGTTCATTAATATCTTTAGGACCTTCAGGATCAGGTTCTAAATATAAGTTGCTCATCCGTACGAGTGGAATACGATTATATCCATCAATTCTGGCGTTCCCGTTACTATGTTCTTGACCAATAAGTTTAGCAGTTTGCCTATCTGATTGATAATCATTGAAAATTCCCTCTTTTACAACATAAAACTTTCTAGTCTTTACTCCCTCATGATCATATTTTTCATGCCCTAGAACGTTAGGCATTGTAGGATCACAAACTAGATTTACTTTCTCTGAACCGTACTGATAATTAGTTCCAAGCTTATCTAAGGTCAGAAAACTTGTTCCTGCAAAATCTGCTTCCCATCCCAAAACACGGTCTAGTTCTGAAGGATGTCCACAAGATTCGTGAATTGTAAGACCAAGTTGGTAAGGGTTTAATATGAATGCAGTTTTTTGAGGTTTAGGAGCAACCGCTTCTGTAGCAAGAATAATTGCTTCTGAGGCTATTTGATCTGAAGTTTTTTCAAAATTAAACGTATCAACAAACTCGTAACCTCTCATTTCGTACAGACTGGCAATCCTTCTTTGATTATCATTTGCTATTGCTGTTGCGGAACAAATACAACCAGAGAATAATTCTTGTTGGGAAATTAAAGTACCTTCAGAATTTCCATAATCAATATTTATTTTAAAGAATTCCATCGCATTCTCTCTAACTTTAATGACATCCCCCTTTTCAGCCATTATGGAATCCGCTTTCTTCATGATCTCTATTTTTTCAGCGAGATCAACTTCAAAAGGATCTAATTTAAAGGGAGTAATATATTTATCTCGAACTATTGGTTCTTCAGTAAGCTCAACTGGTCTTTTTGTTCTTCTACTAGTTGCTTCAGCTTCTTTTACAGCTGCTTCAATAATTTCATCCACAGTGGATTTGTCTAAAATTGCAGTGCTAGCAAAACCCCAAGCACCATTTTTTATTACCCGAATTCCATATCCAACATCATTTGTCCTTTTAAGAACTTCAATTTGTCCATTTCTTACCATTATTTCTTCTACATCATATCCAAAAATTCTACACTCAGCAAAATCAACATGTTTTAATTCTGCTTTTTCCAATGCTAAGCTAATCAAATCTTCCATTTCGATCAATATAGAATATTTTGATATAATTAAAAAGCCTTCTAAAAAAAATTTTACAGAATTTTATACAGAAAATTAATGAGTAACACAAAATTAATTATTGAGTCGAGTTTGATCGCTCTTGTGTAAAGAAGAGGATTAGGAAGAGGAGAGCAAACAGTATTGCAATCCCAACACCAATCCCTATTAGAAGGTCCAACCAAAAAAATTTCAATAGAAATTTATCAAAAGGATATCCTGGTTGACGATCTGTTAATAATTTAAAATGAACAGCTGTTGCTAACACAATGCCTACTAATACACATATAATTATAATAATTATAAGGAAGGCTTTCCATGCTTTTGGCGCTTCTTTTTCTTTGGATTCCATCCTTATTACCTCTTAGTCATTTTTATAATTCTGTAGCTTTATGTTTATCATACAAATCTTTAATTAGTGAATTAAAAGCTTCATGAACTCCTTGCCCCGTAAGGGCAGAAGTTATATAATATCCTAGAAAATTTCGTTTTTTCACAATCTCTTGAATTTTAGATTTATTTAAATTATCCTCATTGATCAAATCAACTTTATTAGCAAAAACCACGATAGGAATCTCACCACAGAATTGCTTAGTGTCTTCATGCCATTTTGTTATATGCTTGAAGCTCCGTTTACCTAAGTCATTTTCTTCTAGACTGTATACAATAATGGCGGCATCACTTGCTCTATAAAAAGAAGGACGCAAAAAATGAAAATCATCTTGTCCAGCTATATCCCAAAATAATAATCTAATCTTATCTTCATCGATTTTTTTCTCATAATCAGAAAGTTGCGCACCTATGGTCTTAAGATAATCCTTTTGAAAAGTCCCTTGAGTATATTTCAAAATTAAGGAAGTTTTCCCTACGGCTCCATCCCCTATTATGACGACTTTAAAATGGAATTTTTCTGAATCTTTCATTGAATCACTAATTGGAATTCAATTTTCTTTTTAATAGAAGATTAGATTTTTCTAAATATAAAATTTTAGTCTTAATAACCAAGATAATTAGAAAGAAAAAAAAGAGAAAGAATTTAAATATTTAAATTCTTTAACCATCTAGTATTGCACATATTACGAGTATTATTCCATATAGTACTTCTGGGGCTCCAATTAAAAGCCCAATTACAGAAAGAATGATACCTACTATTAATAAATCTCCTGAAAGTGAAAAATCACTGAGATAGCATACGAATAAAATTATAAAACCAACAAAATCTATTATTCCTCCAATTGCTCTTGCTTGCCATGGATAATTCCAACCCATTATTCACAATCACCTTTTTCTTTTATTTTTTTTGTTTTTAATTAAAAGATCAATTTACTTCGTTTTATAGTTTAATTATAGCAACTTATCACGAAGTTCGAATCT
>JBHLKV010000040.1:0-17054 GCA_048886305.1 Candidatus Hodarchaeota archaeon | reverse complement strand
TGGAACCATTGCTAATATTCTTCTAATCGCATATTTAAGCAAACTCATACTTTAAATAACTCCTTTGTTTTTTTTTTCTATTATATTATTAATTTTTTTTAAACCTCAACTTTAATTACTCTTTCTTTCATACGTTTTATTCTCTCTTTAACTACTGCAGCTAAAAAAGCACTTAAGAGAACTGTGCCTAATAATGATAAAATTGTAATATACCCCTCAATTCTGATAAAGAACATTCCAATAAATTCTAAATCTCCTTCGGTTAAATACCAATGCCATAACCAAGACTCTATCATAATAAATGGAACTAACCAAATACTATTTCTAATTCCATATTCAAAAAAGTGTTCTCTATACACTATTATAAATACAATTAAGAAAAGGATGATAAATGAAATGAAAGATTGAGGATCAAACATAACTTGATGTAAGAATATTAATCTTTCTCCAATATGTTTTTTATAGATATTACTGAGGGAGCCAAAAAATAAAAAATGAATCAAGATTATTGCTAATATAAAATTCGCTTGCCTACTAACTTCAATTTTCGAAAATTTCATAATAGGATACTTTGCATAAGTTCTTTTTTATTTGGAATTTATATTTAATAAATATCTCCTAATTCAAAATGTTAAATATACCATTTAATTTTAATTTTTTTAATATTTGATCTTTTATTAATTATTTTAATCAACAATACTATTTGAACTATTTTCTTTCTTTTTTTAAGCTACTAACCGTTTATATTAAAATATAAAAAAAAAATAATTATTAATTATTATTTATCTACAAAAATAACTCATTTAATCAGGGTCCCAGTACATTTGGAAATAATAAATGCTGCGCATCGCATTATAATTGCATCCTTTCCATCCCTTTTTGATAAGATAATCTAATTTATCATAACTAAATGGAATGTGTGATGCAAGGACTTCCACAAATCTATGTTGAATTTGGGAAATTCGTTGATTGTATAGTACTGGATCAGTTGTCGTGCTAGCCTCATCTAACCAGGCATTTATCTGAGCGTCATCATTTTGACCGGAGTTAAAGATTGATTCAGGATGCATTATTGGTGCCAACATATTTAGAGCATTAATATAATCAGGACACCAACAGATGAGCCACAGATCTAACCAATCAGGATCTATTGCCCATTGGGCAATGTAATAACTCCATTCGGTTATCTCAGCTTCTACTCTAATTCCAATTAAAGAAGCCCAGTCAGACACCAGATCTTCCATAGTAGCATAGAAACCACTTGGTGCATAGACCCACATCTTTAAATAATATGGTGTAGATCCAGCATGCCAATCGCCAATATCCCATCCACTAGCTACGGCTTGCCAAGCAGCATCAGTTGCTGGTCCAGGCGTTAAAGGTAAGGCCCCAAAAGTTGTTGGGTCAAGAGCTTGCATTTCCAACCTTCCTTTTGTTATGTTGAACTCAGGTGGTTGTACTGTAGGATCATGACCTGGCATTCCAAAAGGAACTGGTGAGGTAGGTCTTACGCTTAGGTTATCCAGCAACTCATAAATGACATATGACCAGTTGTATACATTGTTTAGGGCTCTTCTAATTGCAGGGTCTTGTTGCGCTGTATTCATTTCTATATAACAATAACACCATGCAGTCTGTCCAGTTTCTTCGAAAAAGGATACATAGTCAACCACATCACTTGCTTGGGCAGTAGGAACTAGAGAGACAGGACAACCTTCTTGCCAATCATAATCTCCTGCAATGGTTGCTGTTGACATGGCAGTTGTATCATCAAAGTAGGTAAATACTAATGTATCTATATCTGGTGTTCCATATACATCGTTTCCCCACCAATCTTCATAACGATAGAACCAACACTCCTTTCCAATTGAATACATATCAAATGTATAAGGACCAGTTCCAACTAGATCTCCTGATCTAGCGGCTACAGTTAGCATAGGAGCCGTATAATCCCAGCCAAAAGAAGTGGGAGATACCATAGCTGTAGCTGTGTAGGTGAGAAAATCAACTATTGAAGTGAAAGGAGCAGTCATATCAATAAAAACTGCGGTGTTATTAATGACCCCGTGATCCTCCCAGAGAGGTGTTACTCCATCAGCAAAATGCCATAGATATTCAGGATAGGCTAGTACAACAGTACCAGGGGTTGTGCCTGTTAAATTACAATAGTAATCCTGTCTTAAGAAATTCCACTCAACAGTAGTTGCATTAAAAGCTGTTCCATCATGGAATGTTACACCTTCTCTTAAGTTAATTGTAAGGTAATCGGATGTTGCATCCCAAAAATAGCTCGTGGCAAGATTAGGGCTATGAGGGTAATTAAGCTCAGGGCTGTCCCAGGCATAAGTAAATAAAGGCTCGAAAATCTGGCCAAGAACCGTATTAGAGGTACCATCCCAACTGTTAAGCGGATCTAATGTGGCTACATCACCACTATCAGCGTGATTGAATATTCTTTCCTTTGGTGGAGCTAATTCGAAAAATCCACCAGCTATAGCAAGGACAACGTTACCAATACCAGATGCAGCTAAAACGACAGCTAGAATTATTATTGCTAAATTTTTCTTTTCCATTTCCATATTGAATTCACTTAAATTTTTTATTTTTTTAATTTTTTTTAGATTTGTTGTTAAATAGTTTTTTAAATTTGTAAACTTATAAGTTTTATCTTTTTTTTTAAATCCTTTTATGAAATTATAAAAGGTTTTTTCCGAGATTTTTAATCATTTTAGATTCAAAGGAATTCTATTTTGAATTATTTATAGTCTAGTGCATTTTAATTTGTACCAAATGCTAAAAGTCTTCAAAAAAATAATTAGTAAGTATTGAGGAATAATTTCAAATAGAAAAAAACGAAATTCTTGCAATGGGAAAGAAGTGGGATAGGTTTCAATTGGTTTAGTATTTAAAATAATTTATCAAAATAGAATGAGAAAAATAAAACTGCAACAAGAAATAATGCAGCGATTATAATACCTTTATCAAGAAAGGCTTTTTCTGTATTACGAGCTATCTTTGGCTTAGCTGTAATTAAATACATATATCTCATGAGAATATATAAAGAAATAGGGATAGTTAGTATTGCTATATATTCATAGAGTTCAGGTACACCTGGTACAGGTGAACCAAGATTTAATTTGATTATTAGATAAAGCGAATAGGTCATAAATAGAGAGCCGGCAATAATAACATGAAATTGATCTAATAATTTTAGAGAATATTGGTCATATATTTTCTTATGTTCAACTGCTTTATCTTTTCCAAGAAGTTCCAGATCTCCTTTTCGTTTAGCTATACTTAAAAACATGGCAATCTCAAAAATTGCTAAAAACAACCAAGCTGAAACAAATTCTTCGATTATTGCACATCCTGCCAATGCTCTCCATAGATATCCGGTAGATAAAACAAGTATATCAATGAAAGCATAATTCTTAAAAAGGTGATTATAAAGTTGGCCTGTTATGATTATTAAGACTATAGTAAGAATAAAACCCAAATTAGGTATCAGAAAGATCAGAGACAAAACTATTATTACCAAAAGTGCTATCAATAATAGAGTAGCAAGATAAATAGGTATTTCTCCCGATGCAAGTGGCTTTTTTTTCAGTTTTTCTGGGTGTTTTTTATCAGTTTTAATATCTCTTATGTCATTGATAATGTAATTAAATGAAGATGCACAACATAATAAAATAAACCCCACTATTAGAGGAAAATAGAGGGATGTTTCAAATAGTCTTTCACTAAAAAAGATTCCAACGAAAATCATCACATTTTTATAATATTGTCGAATACGAAGAAGATATAAAATGTCTCTGATTTTACTTGTCATTGTTAACTTTTTGAAATAGACATTTATTTTAAACTTTATTAAGTTATTATAATTCTTTCCGGTTTAAATTTCTTCAAGATTCTATACCCTAAACGACTAGAAATGCTTGTTGAAGATTTAGTCTGAATCATAGCACTATTGTATTCAAAAGTAATTGATTCTATCGTTTTATATAGGATTCTTTTATCTTTACCAAATATGTTTTTAACACTAATTATATCTTCATTGTATTCTTCATTCTTAATTGAGGTTTTTATTAAATTATTTAATGCTACATTTACTTGCTGTATATAACCAATTTCTAAATTATTTACAGGTTTTTTCAAATAAATATATACTCTTATATTATTATCCATCAACCATCTAATAACTCTAACTTCAGATTTTCTATATTTAACATTTTTGCTTATGGTTAAATATATCTTTTTAGGACGGATAATTAATTCACCAAGCGTATACTTCAAATCTTCCTGATAATGATTTTCAGCTTTAGTAGAATCGGAAAGAGAAATCTTAAAATCCTCTAAATTTTCAGCTTCTATAATATTTATACATCTATATATTTTTAATTCTCCTTTTGATCTAAGAAATACATCTTGATCTTTAAAATTTTGAATCAATAATATTGAATTTGGTAATTTAGTTTTTAAAATCGATTTTTGAACATTAGAATGATTCTTATCAGTGAAGATATAGTTTCCATTTTTATTATCGTCCTTAAATTCAATGTCAGTTAAAAGTAAGGGATTATCATGCTGAAAAAAATATTTTTCATTCAAATCAATTGGAATAAGTGAATACAATGACGAATTTAGTAAATTTAATTCATTGGATTTTAAATTAGTAATAACATATTGATCAATCTCACAAATATCATCAAGAAATTTAATATCATTTAATTTGCCAATTACAATTTCATCTGTAATTTTGTTTTTAAAGATAAAATCTTTATTAAGGTCAAATTTGTATATCTCTTTTCTTCCAAGCGTTTCCATCAATAATGAAGTATCTTTAATGTTAAAAAATTCTTTAAATTTTTCATTCGCTATAATCTTAAATAGAGATCTAGAATTTTCAAATTTTTGTGCATACTTCTTTTGTTTTGACTTTTTTAAACAAATAAATGGTAGAATTGCTTCTTTACTTGGTTTTAATTCATCACTTAATATTGCAGCAATTCTATAATGACTTGGAGGATGTGAATTTATAAAATTTGATAGAAGTGAAGCCTTAGAAGGTTTTATCATTGAGCGATATAAATAATTAGCGGTGTTCATATAATCTAAAATTTGGTTCTCTTTTGATATTTTTTCTTCACACAAAAGCATAGTGTTAAGCCCAATATCTCTTCCAGTAGCGTAGAAACTCTCCAAATTATATAGGGCTTTAACTAGCTCATGTCCATATCCTGATTCTTTTGTTCTCAAATCTGCTTTTCCTTCTAAAATTCTGACAAATATAAAAAGGATTATGTATATAAGCAAATTTAAGAAAATGAAAGCAATCATTGGAATCCGAGGATTTCCGAAAGTATAATCATAAAAAGTTGCTGGTATGCCTAATACCATTCTTAATAGTAAATCACTTGATGTAATGAATGTTAATATTAGTGTATGCTTTCCTTTAGTATGAGCCAATTCATGAGCAACTATACCTTTAAGCTCATCTTCAGGAATTTGATTAATATCTTCAGCAATAATACTAATTCTTTTATCATAAGTAGATCCATAAGCCATAGCATTTAAAATTGGATATTTCCCGAAGCCAACCTTAACATTGCCTTTTATTCCAATATCTTCTTTTATGTTTTTTACTAATTCTAATATTTCACTATTGTCTACCTTTTTGATTCCAAGTAATTTATCTAAAATTACACCCGAGATGAAGTAGATAAGCCAATTAACTAATATCAATATAAAGTATATATTCATAAAAAAATCTGAAAGTCTTAATTCCTTTAAATTAAGTGGCTTATTAGAAATAAACTGTAATGGTGTATATTGATTAATAAATACAACTGCTAACCAAGCTATTATATATAATAACAAAATTAAATATTCTGGGCTCATAAATCGCCAAACTACTATATATTTCCTACCAAATAGTATAAATCCCAGAATAAGAATAATCCAGAAAGAAAAAGCAAAGCTTGTATTTAAATAGAAAGGATTATCTAAATAATAAGAAAAAATACCAGCTATAAAAATAGTATTATAGGTCACTAAGGAGATTATTAATATCTTATTAATAATAGGATAATCTTTTAACTCAAAAATCCCTATCCATAAATATATTGAAAATGCTCCCATTAGTGAGGTTAAGATTTCTTTTGAAAAGAAAAAGATAAGAAAAAAAAAGAATAAAATAGCAATAAAATCACTCATTTCACTTCTTTTTCCATTCTTTACCCAATGATAGAATTCTTCAATTGTTAACAAATATAAAAAAAAGGATAATAAAAAAATCCAGTCTTTTAGAAGATCAATTAACGAGTAATGAAGAATTACAAGATTTACCAAGAAAAATGAACTGATTGAACAAGAAAGATATGAAATAAATAGAGTATACCTTGTGAACTTTTTCAAAGTAAATCCCTTTAAGTTTTAGTCATTTTCATTGGATTCTTTCATTTTATTAATTTTTAGCCAAAAATATTTGATTGTAATATAGTACCACACGATGAATCCAATCATAAATAATAAAAAGATGAATAGTAGATTAATAGGTAGTTTTATTACACCTAAATCAATTATCCCAAACGGAAGTGGAATGATTAGAAATTCAACTATTATTAGGAAAATGATTCCCGAAACTAATAAAATTATCATTAATGCAATTATACCTCGAATTCTAGGAAATTTATACAATAAGAATGAAGTAGGAACACATAAAATGGCAATAACAAGAAAAATAATAAATATATTATAAGTTCCTAAGGTCCATTGCATAAATAAAATAGATACAATAGAAAATAATCCACAAATAATTGAAATTGCATAAAAATTTTTGACCAATTCTGGTTCTTTTAACGCTCCCTTTGCTAATATTAATCTAGGTAGTGTAAGAGCAGCATCTTTTTGATCTGATGCCATTATTCGATCATCTTCAAGAAGTATGATATCCTCCTTTTTCTCTTGTATATCACTGCTTTCAAGAAAACCACGAACAGAATAAATTACATAGAAGCTATTAAATATATGTATTAAAAGAGCGCAAAATGTAGCAACTTCAAGTGATCCAAATAATGCGATACATGCAATCATTGCTCCCATACTTAACGTTCCTATATCTCCTGGAAAAACTTTTGATGGAAATTTGTTGAAGATGAAAAATGGTGTAATAACGGCAATTACTGGTATGGAAAAAATAACTGCCTCAGCAGAATTCCATAAAAAACCACATATAAGTAGAAAACAAACCGCAATTAAACATGTTCCAGAACCTTCACCATTATAACCTTCTAACATATTCACAGTATTGGTAAATACTGCCACAATTACAGGTAAAACTAAGGGATAAATAATAGTTAATCTTGTTTTATCTAGAAATGGAATAGTTGGAGAAGGGATGTTTATAAAGTCAAGATAATTTGCTAAAAATATAGCACTACCAGAAAAAATGGATAAAACAATTTTATATCGTGATTTGAATTTTATTCGATCATCAATGAAACCTATTAACCCAGCTAATAAAACTGTTAGTAAAAAAATAAAAGTCTCTTTGAAAAAATTAGAAAAGAATAGCATTAACAAAATCGAGGCAATCACAAATCCAATAACTATACTAAGACCACCAGATTCAGCAATTTCAGGGCGTGCGTTTTTATGAATGTCAAATCCAACATATTTTTTCTTTTTCATAAATTCTATTACATAAGGGAGGATGAAATATGTAGTTAAAAAAGAAACAACAAAAATAATTATAAGATAGAGTATTTCTATTAAACTCCAATTTAAATCAGATAAGGGAATCATGATATTATAAAAAGTCTAAGGTTATTCAATAACTGAACTTTCAAGATAAAAAAATAAAATACTTGATTTATTATATTTTTTTATTTTTTTAACATATTTATGTTAAAAATTTGAGTTCCTATATAATATAATTAGCCCGACACGGATTCTCGAGATAATAGCCGATATGACTAGAATTTTCGAACCGTGGTCCAGGGGTTCAAGGCCCCCGATGCTTGGCCACTACACCATCGGGCTATAATTTATATTTTCAATGAACTTATATATTAAAAGGCTTTAGATCTTGATTAAAAAAATCTTCCTCTAATAAATTTCTTTTGGTTTGAAGAAACTCAACTTCTTTTTTCTCATCTCTATATTCGTCTGGTAGCATTTGTGGTATTGTTTCAATTATGGGATACCAACGACAACAATTTTTACACAACAATAATCCTGATTCAATTTCAACTTCTAATTTTATTTTATTTATAAAAAAAAGCTCTGGTAATAAATCCTCAATCTCATTAGGATTAATATTTTTAGAAAATTCAATAATCTTGGGTTTTATCTCTGAATGTATAATATTGAAACAATTTTTACTAATGTCAAGATCCGATTTATTAGTAATATGATCTAATTCATTGATACTTGCTATAATCAATTTAAAGTAAGTTGTAATTGGGCTTTTTTCCATAACAATATTGTCTTTTAAAACGATTTCTTCATTTTCCCTTGAAATTTCAATTACTTTTTCTTGTTTAATATAATTTATGTCTCTTTTCCTGTATACATTAATTATCGATTTAAATTCCTCTGATTTTGTTTCAAACGAGAAAATATATAATTCTAATGGAAAGTGTTTGTCAATAGGACATGCTAATATATCGAATAACCAAGGCTTCATATTATTTCTCACACTATTCGATTTCGTATATGATCTTAAAAATTTCTCCAGGTATACTGAAATTTATTAATAAAAAAAAATCTTGTATCTGAAATTTAAACAATTTAATTTTTCAATCGATTATGATAGAATAGTCTTGTTATTTTTAAAATAATATTATATAAGATAACTTCTCAATTGTTGAATAAATTTATTAATATTTCTATCAATTTTCTTTCTCCTTTTCTTGAAATTATCAGATAATTTCAAATAAGCTTCTCTTGAAGGCAGTCTTCCCCGTTTATACCGTGTTTCTAAAAGATTCAAACCATCCTTAACACTTATTCGCTCAGCTTCTAGAACATCTAATTTTTTTACAATATTATTGAACGTTTCATTTGTCTCCATCATAATTTTTTTAAATGGAACTATTTCTTGCTGAATTTGCTCGATTTTTGATGTGTTTTTACTTAAAATATTTTGATAATTCTTTTTTGCCATTTTTTTTCTTTTTGCATCTTCTTCTGCTTGTCTAATTTCTAAAGCTAAAGCATTTTTTTCCTCATATAAAGAGCAAAATTCTCGAATCTCATTCACAGGGATGAATTCCTCTTTAAACCCTGTTTCATCATACGCTCTCCTTCTTGATTTAGTTAAGACTACATAAAGGGACATAATTGATGATAATGCGAGAATAAGAATAATGGGTCTTAAAAGCATATCAAAAAGATCTATTGTAAATGTAAATTGTATCAGTTTTCTTTCCAAAGGGCTAATATTATTTAGCTTATAAACAATTACTTTAGTTCCACTAGATCCTTCTATGGATTCAGGAGGATCAGTTATAAAATCAATATTATAACATCCATCAATAACAATTCTGATAGTTTGTTTTCTTCCCAAATAATCAAATAAAGTAGTTAAAATATCTATTTTTACTGATTCTTGAAACCAATTTAATGAAATATATTTCTCAAAAGGTAAATAATATTCCAATTCAAACTTAAATGTCGAATTTGGTGCCAAACTTACTCGATTTGCTAATAAATCAATATTTAACTCTTTATAATTTGGATTTGCAATAGTACCAATGGTAGTTCCTAATATTTCACCTAAATTATCCGAAACATATACATTTTTAGCAACTCGAGGTACTTTCAAAGAAATAAAAGGATGAGCTTGAACACCTAAATTTTCAATTGTGATATCTTCTTTAACTTTAATAATACCCCATGGTGAAATGAAAATTTCTCGATTAATTTCTTCTATTTCCAGTTTAGTATGCTCAGTATCAGTGTATGTGATGTTTATTTCTTTTTTATCATTTAAATTTTCTAAGAATGGAGTAATAGTATCAGATCCAATTTCACTACTAATATCATTAAAATTAAAGCTAACAATTCCAAGTATAGGATTTATACTTGCCCAAGGACTTTGTTCCTGAAGTCCAGCATCCTTTGGTAAATTATAAGCAGCATTTATAGAGCCCTCCGATTTATAAGGTAAAGTCGGAAAAACATTGCTTATTATTTGAACATATTGATAAAAATTACCCTCTGAAAAACGCCATTCATAAATTAAATAATTTTCATAAGTTTGGGTAAAAAGTATTGATTTTGATTGGTGAGGTAATAATGGAGAACTAAAATAGATCGCAATTAATTCATATCCATTCATTATCATATAAGACCGTTCAGTTAATAAAGTATTGCCATCCTTTCCAGTAGCTTTAAAAAAGATTAGATCATCTGATCGATTCAATTGAATTCCAATAAAGACTGAAGTAATTGGATTATTATTTAAATTTTTAAAAGTTATTGAATCATATATGTCTACTAGACCATAGTTACTCATATTTACATTCCTAGAAATTATTGTTGCAATAACATTTTCCGCTCCTTCGAAATCAGCTGAGATGGTTGGATTTATAGTATTATCTGTATCCATATAATTTGTCTTAGTTGGATTTAGGGAGAGTGAGAATATTATCATAACTAACATAAATGCAGTGAAAACTGTTATAATATTTTTTCTTTTCAACATTTAATTGATTGCTCTTCTTTAAATTATCTAAAAATAATTAAAGCAAATTATAAAAATTTATTAAAATTTTATTTTTAAACTTTCAGATAAAATTTTATATTTTTTCTATTATTTATTTAATACATAATTTGTAATTAATTGTTAGATTTTTTTAAAAATGTCGTCTCGTACAAGTCAATCAAGACGTAAGAAAAGAAGAAGTGGTAGTACTCCAATGCCAATGGGAGGAGCTGGCTTAATGAGGTTCTTTGAGGATAGTTCAATAGGTATTAAAGTGGGACCAATAAGTACTTTAATATTATCTATTTCATTAATTCTAATCGTAATACTAGCTCATGCGCATATCTTTGATTGGTTATTTACTCCTACAGGAGGTTAAAGCTATTTCTTTTTTTACTTTAACGACTTATTAATAAAAAATATGAGAATTACTGAATTTCAAAGTTTAATAAAAGATCTCTACTTTCGGCAAGATTATAAAAGAGGAATTAAAGCAACATTTATTTGGTTAGTAGAAGAGATTGGAGAATTAGCGAGTATTATCAATAATCCTGATATTAATCTAGAAAAAGCTTCTGAAGAACTTGCTGATATTATAGCCTGGACAAGTTCACTAGCGAATTTATTAAATATTGACCTTGAAGATGCTTTATTAAGAAAATATCCTAATATATGTATTAAATGCAAATCTAATCCTTGTATTTGTGGGAAATGACTCATTTATTTCGAAATTTGATGTGGAATTAGCTTTTAAAATTTAAGAAAATCCTAAATAAGTTCAAAATAACTATAAAACATAACTGTATTTTTAATAAACCCTTTAATTAGTATTTCATTTTAGTGCTTATAATGAGCCTATTTAGTAAAAGGATTTGGATTGACATTGAACAACCCAAAACGGCTATAATGTTTAAATCCCTAATTAAAAAATTTGAAAATGAAGGTTTCGATCTTCTAATAACAGCTAGAGATTATGATTCAACATACCAAATTTTGGATGATTCTGGAATAAAATATAGCAAAATTGGTAGCCATGGAGGTGAAAAGCTAGAAGACAAATTAGAAACTTATATAATACGCTTAAAACAATTATTTTCCTTGATTATTAAATTTTCACCAGATTATTTTGTTACTTTTTTATCAACAGAAGGTACTAGGATCGCATATGGTTTACAAATTCCTTCGATAGGATTTAATGATGAACCTCGCAATGAACCCGTATGTAAGTTAATACACCCTTTCATAGGGAATTTAATCACTCCAGAGTGTATCCCTAAAGAATGGTATATAAATCTTCATGCCGATCCTGAGAAAATTATTCGATATAATGGGGTTGATGAAATTGCTTGGCTTTCAGAATATTCTCCCAATACTGAAGTCCTTGAAAGATTTGATTTAGAAAAAGGAAAATTTTTGATCATCAGGACTGAGCCTACACATGCTAGTTATTTGATTGATAAACTTAAACCAGAAGAAACTATGATTAGTGAATTTTTTCCTCCGATATTCAAAGAATTTCCTAATTATAAATATTTCCTTCTTGTTCGTTCAAAAAAACAAGAACAATACCTTTTAAATAGGCTAAAAATGTTTACTAAAGAAGAAAATGTTGTCGTGACTCAATATTTGCCACATTTAGTTGATTTATGTTTCTATGGAGCTTTAATTATTAGTGGAGGTGGTACCATTGTACGTGAATCAAGTTTATTAAATGTGCCTAGTATCGAATTTTTCCCAGGAGAATCTGCACCTCAAGAAAAATTTTTAATAAAAAATGGATTTCCTTTAGAACACATACAAGAATCAAACAAATTGGTTAATAGGACAATAGATCTTCTTAATCAAGGTCCTTCCCCTGATAGGTTTAAGATTAGCTCTTTCAAAGAAAAAATTAATCATTTTGACAATCCGAATGAGATCTGTTTTGATTACGTGAAAAATAAATTAAAAAATCTGCAGTAATTAATAATAAAGACAAATTTGAGTATTCTAATTACAGAGTTATAATCCAAATATTAATATTTTGTATCTAACAAAAAATTCCGATAGACATTTTCTAATCTTTTTCCAACTGATTCCCATGTATATTTTTTTACAAATTCCTGTCCTTTCTTAACCATATTTTCCCTTAGAGTATCATTCTTAATCAGTTTATTAATTGCTTCAGCAAGTAATTGACTGTTTTTAGGAGGAATAAAGATTGCATTATCCTGTAAAATTTCACGGTAGACTTTTAATGAAGAGCTTATTACTGGAGTTCCACATGCAAGTGCTTCAAGTTGTGTATTTCCGAATCCCTCTGACCCAAATGAATATTGTATTAATATATCAGCCATAGTGTAATAACTTGGAACTTCTTCTTCGGGTATATACCCTATAAATATAATATCTTTATATTGGTTTTTCCATTTTCTGTAAATACTTGTCATTTTAAAATCGGGAAGACCACCTATGACAAAATTTAGATCTGGAATCTTCTTTTTGGCGATTTTATACGCTTTTATTATATCATAAACACCTTTATAGCTTGCAATCCGTCCGAATGTAAAGATCACCGGACCTTCAATATTTAACATCTCTCTTAATTTTTGTGCTTCTTTTGGTTTAGGTTGAAACCAATCTCCAATACCATTATAAATCACTTGTATTTTGCTTAAATTTGCCTTAGGTACATAGTGTTTAATTCCACTCTTAGAATACTCTGACACGGTTGTTATATAAGTGGCCTTATTAACGATATATTTAATTAAATACGTCTCCATAGGAATAGTTGTGAATTTTGTTTCAAAAGGACCTAAATCATGAATTGTGGAGATAAAATTCTTTTTATTAGAAAAAATTATAGGTAATGTTCCTTTAGCTCCATTTCCATGAATTATATCAAAATTATGACTGCTAAGATACTTAGCAATTTTAAATACAAATTGTGGTGCCCAAAAAAAACGTTTTCTTATTAGATTGACTTGAATTATTTTTGGATCATCAAGTTTTATATTCCATTTACCAGTAATTAATTTAACGTCATGATTTTGTTTCTTTAAATAATCAAAAATCCCTTCAAAACCAGAACGTTCGCTATCTGGAGCGATTTTTAAAGAAACCAAACAAATCTTTAGTTTTCTCATTTAATTTGTCAATTAAAATTTCTTTATTTGAAATACTTTTATGTTAATTCCTCAAATCCATCTTCTGTAATTAAAATGGTTTCTTCTGACTGAGCAACAAAAGTACCCTTTTTTTCTGCTAATACATAATGAGCTTGCAATTTTCCTTGTTGTACAAGCTCTTGGAGTCCAAATGCAACACCCATCCTGAATTCTTTTGCCAACCATCTCTCTGCAAAAGGTAAAGTTTTATAATTCTTATTAATAAAACCCAAGAGTTGTTTGGAAGTTTTTCTTCTTAAAGGTACTCTCCCAGTGTAAGGGTTCAATTCATAAATGAAAGCATTTCTAGTATTGTGAACAGTACCTTCACCTGTACTAGCAAATATTTCTATAGAAAACACATCACCCTCTTCCATTATATCACCACCTTGCGTACCTAACTCAGGTAATGATTTTTCCCCATGGACAGTCCATCTTTCTATCTGGTGTCCCCCAAGTTCTTTTATAGGACTATATTTAAATCCTTTAACAATACTTTCTATTTTTTTCCCCATTTCTTTAGTATGTACCTTAGGTTTAGCCATCATTTTAGCGGCTTCCAGAGCAACTTCAGTAGCTTGTATTATATTTTCAAGCTCTTTATTTTCATTAAAGTTAACAGAAAAAGCAGTATCAACAATATAGCCTTCTATATGGACTCCTAAATCGATTTTTACTATATCACCATCATTAATGGTTAAACCATCATCTTTTAAAGGAGATGTATAATGTGCTGCGATATTATTTATACTCAAATTTACTGGAAATGCGCATTTTCCGCCTAATTCTTCAATTTTTCCCTCTGTAGTAGAAATTATATCGATTGCTTTCGCTCCTATTTTAATTATTGGTCTTATGAATTTTTTCACATCTTGAGCAATTTTTCCAGCTTTTCTTAGTGATTCAATTTTTATTCTCTTTTGTTCTTCCTCTTTTTCTAACTCTTTTTCACTTTTCCCTTTTTGAGGTTTGCTTTTTAAATTTTGATTCTCAGTCATTAAAATATGTAATGAAAGTATGTTTTTAAATAAGTATTAACTTTATTAATAAAGTTAATATTAAAATTAGATCAAATATAAAAATAATATTATAATCATTTTTTCATATCATCAATAATTAATTCGGTTTATTTAACCTTAAAGGGATTATAAGGAAAATTAACCAATTAAGGAGGTAACACCCCCGATTGTCAGAAAATATTAGCGAACTCACCGATCTTCTAAGAAAAATGGAAGCCGTTAATGCCGATATTCAGGGTAGTGCTATCGTTAGCGTACAAGGTTTACCTATTTGCTCTGTACTTGCACGAGATGTGAACGATGGAATTGTAAGTGCTATGAGTGCTGCCATTCTAAGTGTATCTGAGCGTGCAGTAGAGGAACTTGCTCGTGGAGATCTGAAGCGTATTTTGATAGAGGGTGTTGATGGAATTATTATTTTATCAAAAGCAGGGGAAAACGCCATCTTATGCACATTGGCAAAAAGCGACGCCTCATTAGGAATGGTTTTTCTAAATATTCAAAGTGTTTCAAACAAAATTGCTGAATTATTAGATTAAAAAAATTTTATCATTTATTGATTTTATAGCTATTTTTAATAGAGTATCCCTAATAAATGGATTATGCCCTCAAATCAAATATTTGAAAATTGTATGTCAAGAATTTCAAATTCGAAAGATAGGACGCAAATTGAGAAAGAATTCTACAATGGTCTAACTGAAACTCTTAAACTTGGACAATTTAAAAGTTTTCAAAAATTAATTGATAAATCAATTAAATTCGATATTTTTATAGATGTAAAAAAAATACCTAATAGACTCAATCTAATCTCAATGCTACTTTTAAATTGTACTGAAAGGATATCTGAAGGATATCAAACTTCTGCTTTAGGGGAAATAATAGATATTTTAAGATTTTGTAATAAGTTTAATTTATTAGAGAAAGAATTAAGTGAAGAAGAGAAAAATAGTTTAGAAATTATTAAAGATGACGAATTACTTTTGTCAAACTTAAGTGACTTATTTGGAAAAGTATCTGATTCATTCATATTATACATTTATAAGGTTATGCCTCAGGATCTTTATGACTATTTTATTAATAATCCTCTTACTTACTTTCCAAATCAAAAGAGGTTAATGGATTATATAAAGAATAGTTTTTTTAACCAGTATACCGTATATGGTCTAAATATTAGATATTTAAGCCCTATTAAACGATTTTTTGATGATTTTAATAAAAATTTTTCGTTCCACAGTGATGAAAGAAATAAAGAAAAGAAAGAGAGCATTTTAAAAGATAAAAAATTTATTGAATTTAGTATTGTGTACAAATACAAGGTATTTTATTATGATTTTGATGAAGAACATGAACATCTTGAAATTAAAAGCCATTTAGTCTCCCCTAAGAACATTTTTAAAAATAGAGATAAAATTTTAGCTCAAAATAATTATAATTTTTATAATTTATCTATGGTTTTAATAGGAGGGATAGGTCCGCAAGAAAAAGGCTTAACATATTCAACTCCTAAAGGAGAAGTAATTGAAATCTGTACTGATGTTAACCAAAATAAAGCTATTATTATTAAATTCAAAGAATTTTTAAAAAAACAATTTATTGAAAAACTGGAAAAAGAATTGCTGAATAGTCATATTAGAGCTAATACAATTAAAAAATTGGTTGATTATCTCGTAGAAACTTTAAGTAAAGAAGAAAAAGTTAATTACCAAAAAAAAAAGTCAATTATTTCCCATATAAAGAATTTTTTAGTCGAGGATGGTTATTATCAAAATTTTAATGAAATTGATTTTCAGAATTTAATAGATAAATTTTCAAATACAATTTCAGTAATTTTACGACCTATAAAGATGATCGATCAATATAAAGCGCGAATGAACTTAGTTGCTGATGGACAATTAAAGGCAGAAGATATTGCTAAATTAACAAGTTTAAAGGGAAAATCTCATTATGATGTTTTAAGAGAACGGTTTTTCTTTCAATATATCATTGATTGGTTTTATAATATTTATGCCTCAAAAAAAATATAATCAGGAAATAAGAATTATAAAAATTAAAGACTTATCGTCTAATTTCCTGAATTTGGTCAAAGATGTTATCAAATCGTTCCCTTATTGAACCATACAATCCTTCCTCTTCGGAAACAACTGAGTTTATAGCAGTTTTTAATCCATAATGGCTTTCAGA
>JBHLKV010000039.1:0-17130 GCA_048886305.1 Candidatus Hodarchaeota archaeon | reverse complement strand
TATTCCCAGTTCATCCAAGCGAATTGCACATCAGCACTGGTGCAGACCTCCATCACCCTTTCGAGCGACTTCATCTTGACCAGGAATAGATCGACCGGCTTCGGGTATTATGACAGAGACTTTAGGCCCTTTAAGACCATTCTTCTGGCCTAATCCCTTAGAAGGAATAGCTAAACGTTTTCAGGATGGCTGAACCACCCATTAACGAGAAGTTTTTCCTAATGTGATAATTAGGTTGCAAGAATATTGGTTTCCCTATGCCTACATGGGTGATCCACTTAAGCTTGCCTCTACCATAAACTCCCTGGCCAATGATTCCAGACTGATGATGCAACCCTAGTCCTCTGCACTCTGATATTCCGTCACCAGAACTCATTCGTGCAGAATCTATCCTTTCAGGCTGCATCCCTACTAAACTATTTGGTTTCAAGCACTTTTCACTGCCCTTCCGGGTTACTTTTCATCTTTCGCTCACGCTACTATTTCTCTATCGGTCTTGGGACATATTTAGATTTACCAGCGTGTATCTGGCACATTCATACGAGAAAACCATCCCGCACTAATCGGGGACTCTCGCAGCAACCTTCTAGATTATGATTACGCGGCTATCACGCTCTATGGCTCAGCATTCCAGGAGTATTCATCTTCTCTAGGGAGGTCGTACAAGGCCCACACACCACATCTCCCATAGGTTTCCCTAGGGATTCGGTTTGATCTTTTCCGCTTTCGCTCGCCGTTACTCACGGAATCACTATTGTTTTCTTTTCCTCCTGGTACTAAAATGTTTTACTTCCCAGGGTTCCCCTTCCCTTCCGGGAATCTTGTGGATTATTAGGCCACAAGTGGATGTCCTATTCGAGAATCTCGGGGTCAGCGTCTACTTGCGACTAACCCGAGCTTATCGCAGCTTGTCACGCTCTTCATCGGTGCCCAAGCCAAGATATCCACCAAATAGCGGAGGCGTATTGGCGTCTAATTGAGGAAAGATTCAGATTGCTTGTATAAAGGATTGCAAACTAGGATAATAAGTTAATTGGAACGATTCTTTGGAAATTAATACTCAATGGGGAGTATGTTCCTATGAGCATGGTATTCATGCTTGGCTTGGTTTGCTCACTTCCCGTATCACCTTAATTCTGCTATTTAAGATGTACTTCCGTGAGGCCAATGCCAATTAAAGGTGTATATCATCCATAATAGATGACATAGTTCTCCACCAATAATTTTTAATAATTTAGATGGCAAATATACCATCGGCAAAATATTAGAGTAATTACTTAATTAAAAATTTTATGGTCAAAAATTATTAAAAACCGATTTAATCCAAATCAGAAAATAGAATAAGTTTTATAGTTTAAGTATAAATACCTTAATTATTAAGCAATAGAACAGAAAATTATGTATTAAATAATTAAAATTAGTTTACCATTGAATTATGTGCTGTAAAGTTTTAGTTGGTACTTCTGGTTGGGGTTATGATGAGTGGGTTGGATCTTTTTATCCAAAAGGTCTAAAGAAAGAGGATTACCTTCTATATTATTCAGAGATTTTTTATACAAATGAAATTAACACTACATTTTATAATATCCCCTCAAAACGGATAGTAGAGAATTGGCAAAATAAAACTCCAAAAAATTTTTTATTTTCAGTAAAGATACCACAAACTATCACACATGAGCATAATTTGGATATTAAATACTGCTTGGATGATTTGGATTACTTTTTAAAAGTTATGAATCCACTAATTGAATCTAAAAAGTTAATATCATTTTTAATTCAATTACCACCCTATTTTAATAAAAAAGAACACTTTGACAATTTAAAGCAATTTATAGATAACTGGCCTAGAAATCGTGAAAGTGATCATTATTATATAGTAGTTGAGTTTAGACATAAGTCTTGGATGGAACCCGAGACATTTAATTATTTAAAGGAAAATCTTTTAACTTATTGTATTGTAATAGAGCCATTGCTCCCACCCCGCATGGATATAACCAATCCTGAATTTGCTTACATTAGGTTTCATGGTTATGGTAAGGACATTTGGTTTGATTATTTTTTTGAAGAAGAGGAAATAAAAAATTGGGCAAATTCAATAAAAACAATAATTCCAACAGTAAAAAAGATAAATATCTATTTTAATAATCATTTCTCTGGCTATGCCGCAAAAAATTCTTTAATGTTAATGAAAGAATTAGAACTTGAACCCAGACATTTCCCTAAAAACATAAACATTCTTGAAATTAAGAAAAAATCAGGAACACTTTCAAAAGGGCAAATCGGTTTGGATGATTTTTTGAAATAAGATACTATAATCCAGAAACCCTATGTTTTATGAATTTGAAACGGAGTCAAAAAAGAATGGATAAAACAAAATTAAAAATTGGCATTATTGGAGCCGGTTCTATTGGGAGTTTGTTTGGTGGATATATCGCAAAGTTAAAGTTTAAATCCCATTTCCCTGAAGTAACATTTTTTTGTAGAAAGGCACACGCTGAAGTTATAAATAAAAAAGGTTTAAAAATTATTAAGGACCAATCTATTTTTGATATAAAAGGTATTAAAGCTTATGTATATGAGAAAGATTTTGAAGATAACGTAAATAAGGATTTATCTTTTTGTTTTGATTTTCTTTTTCTTACTACTAAAGCATATGATATTGAAACTGCTATGCTTCAATATAAGAATATAATTGATGCAGCTAATTATTTAATAATTTTACAGAATGGAATTGGGAATGAAGAGATCGTAAATAAATTTTGCCCAAAAAATAAAATTATTAGAATAGTAACTACAAATGGAGCATTATTAGCTAAACCCGGAAAAGTAATCCATACTGGTTCTGGCATAACAAAAATTGGATTTCCATTTCTTAATCGATTGGATCTTAAACCTAAAGACTTGGAACAGCATCAATCAGACATGGTTTTATTGAAAAATATTTTAAATTTCGCAGGTTTGAAAACTATGATCGTTGAAGATATTATTAGTGAATCTTGGGAGAAAGCATTCATAAATGTTGGGATTAATCCCTTTGGAGCTTTAACTCAATTAAGAAATGGTGAATTATTGGAAATCAGGGGATTAAAATATTACATGGGTGAAGCAGTTAAGGAAGCAATTAAAGTTGCTAGAATGAAAAAGATAAAGCTTTCTAAAAAAGATTATATTTCCTTAACTTATGAAGTAGCGAAAAAGACTGCAAAAAATAAAAACTCTATGTTACAGGATGTTTTAAACGGGAAAACAACGGAAATTGATTTTCTTAATGGAAGAGTAGTGAAATATGCCAATGAACTAGGAATTGAAGTACCTATTAATAAAGTTTTAACTTCTTTAATCAAGGGATTAGAATATTCATTTTCTTAATTAGAATCGGCATTTTGAACCATGTAGTATGCGTTTTCCCCATCTCGGTAATAATTCTTTTTAACACTTTTCATTTTAAAGTTAAATTTTTCATATAATTTTATTGCTATATAATTTGATACTCTTACTTCTAAGACTAATTCTGTGATCTTATGCTTCTTTACAGCCGATATACTATTAGATAACAAGGTTGTTCCAATTCCTCTTCTTCTATATTCTTGAGAAACTGCAATAGATACTAAATGTCCTTTATTTACATATCTTAAACTATCTATAGAAGGAATTTGCTCAACTCTCCACATCACATAACCGATAACTTTATTATCTTTATCAATTGCTACCAAAAACGTTGTTGGAAAATTATCAAGAATGCTTTTATAGAAAAAATAGGGATAATCTTCTGGTAATTCTCGTTCATTTACCTCGATTACGCCTTCCAAGTCATTTAATTTACATCTTCTAATTAAAATCTGAGATTCAATATTAATATCACTTATAATGTTTATCTTAGTTTCTTTATCGGTACCCATTGTTATCCTTGATTAATGATAGTTGTTAAAAGAATGTTTATTAATATATAGGATAATATTAATTGAAACATTTAAGCTTTTATGAATTAATTTATTATAACAATTTCACGTTTCTAAAATTTTGAAAGCATTTTCTTTTTGTTTTTCAATATAATTTATGATAAGATCTAAAGTATTTTGTATATTCTTTTTATTATCAAAGTTTTCAATAATTTTCTTTAATTTATTTTTACTAAATTTTTTTAGTTCTTTTGCGATTTTAATCATTTCAGGTAAAGTTCTGACGATATTATCTACAATAGTTATATCTGCGTATAATGATGTTCTACTTAAGGGATTTAAATCGACAGCAATAACCTTTTTATTTAATTTTCTCAAAGCTTCAGTTCTATCTCCATCCTCTAATGGTACTAATACTACATCTGCTAGATAAATACCATTTGGGTCAACTATTCTCCTGTAACTTGAAAGTTCTTTGATTTCGACCATTTTTTCTTCATCTATACCTAAAAGTTTAGATGCACCAGCATTTTCCAATATTTGTTTAATTGCTTCTATTCTACCTTCTTTTCTATAAAACAAATTTATTTCAAGAGGAGCATTAACAGTATTAGATAATTCTACAAGGTAATTAGGACATAATGCTGCAGTATTTCCATTAACAGATATTATTGGTTTGTTAGCTAGTAATAAAAGTGCAACTGCCGCTTTAATAGCGTTCTTGGCTATATTATTTGTCTTCTCACCGAGTATATAATCAAAACATTCTCCCCTACCATGTGCTATTAAACCTGCCTCAGCAGTAATTAAATTTTTCATTCCTTCAATAATTTTATGTCTATAATGCAAACTCTGATAACGTGGATGATCCTTTGGAACCTTATGATTTTGGTTCTCATTAGAATTCATAATTCATAGATAAGTATAGGTCTTTATATAGTTTAAAATAAAGGAAAACTATTAATCTTTTGTATCTTTTATAATTTTGAGCTCTATGGTAGAAAAGAAAAGCAACGATTTGCAGATTTATCACACGAAAAAAGTTTTAGATGACCTTAAAGGTAAAAAGGGATTCCACACAGAATTAATTTCATTGTACATTCCGCATGATCGCAAGGTTTCTGATGTAACAAATTATCTTAAGAATGAAATCAGTGAAAGTCAAAATATAAAATCAAAGCTAACAAGAAAAAATGTATTAGATAGTATAAATAGTCTTTTAGGTAAATTGAAAAATGTTAGAGACATTCCAGAAAATGGATTAATTATGTTTTCAGGAGCAATTCCACAAAATGATACCCCCGGTACTGAAAAAAACGAATTAACAATTATCGAGCCTCCAGAAAAAGTGACAACGTTCAGATACCATTGTGCGAGTGAATTTTTGTTATGGCCACTGGAAGAAGCACTGAAACCAAAAGAATCATATGGTTTAATTGTTATTGGAAGATCTAAATCTGCTGTAGGATATATTAGGGGTCAACATGTGGAGGTTGTGAGGGAATTTACTTCAGGGATTCATGGAAAACATAGAGCTGGTGGACAATCACAGAGGAGATTTGAAAGAGACACTGAAGAACAAGAAAAACAGTTCTATCGTAGAATCTCAAAAGAAATTAGTGATTTATTTTTATCTATGGAAGATTTGCAGGGAATCTTTATTGGAGGACCTGGTCCTTCGAAAGAAAAATTTGTAAACGATGAGAGCTTAGATTATAGACTGCGTGAAAAAATAATGGATGTTGTTGATCTTGGATATGGAGGCGCTGAAGGTATTCGAGCATTAATTGAAAAGATAAAGGATAAAATTGAAAATGTAAAATATATCCAAGAAAAGCAAATAATGCAGCAATTTTTAAAAGAAATTTCAAACGATACAGGACTAGCCACATATGGTCTTGAAGAAGTCCAAAAAGCATTAAACATCGGCGCAATTAATACACTAATTTTTTCTGAAAAATTGGATATTTATAAACTTAATTTAGAATGTTCTAATTGTGGATATAAAGAATCGAGAACTGCTAGAGAACAAGAATTAATAAAAATTGAATCATCAATTCAAGATGAAGCTTGCCCAGAGTGTAGTTCGAATGCATTTAATATTTCAGAAAAAACTACATTAATTGAAGACCTTGGAGCTATCGCAGAGACTATGGGAACTGAGATCATAATAATTTCCTCTGAGACAGAAGAAGGAGAAATGTTATTAAGTACATTTGGAGGGATAGTTGCAATCCTCCGATTTAAACTTACATATTAGACAAATCATAGTATTTAGCTTAGAATTAGCTGCCTTTATTAGATTATTTATTAAAAAATTATTGTAAAATTAGTAGAATGGAGTAAAATTTATGGATTTAAAAGAAATTTTATTGAAATTAAATATGGTAATGTTTGGAGGCAAAGGTGGTGTTGGAAAAACAACGTGCGCTTCAAGTTCAGCAATATGGGCTGCTGAAAATGGTCGGAATACTTTGATTATTAGTACAGATCCAGCTCATTCATTAGGTGATAGCTTAGGAGTAGATTTACCTCCAGGTGAACCAAAACAAATTCCCGGTATTAAAAATTTAACTGCATTAGAAATTAATCCTAAAGCTAATATTTCAGAATTTCGCGGATTAAAAAATATAAATCCAATGGAAGAAATGGGTATGCCTGATATTATGGGAGGAATGCCGTTATTGGAAGATTTAGAGGAATTAACTTCAATGAATCCTCCCGGTATAGATGAGGCTTTAGCTTTATTAAAAATGTTAGAATTCGTAGAAACGGAACATAATTATGATTTAATTATTTTTGATACAGCTCCGACGGGTCATACACTTAGATTTTTAAGTCTTCCAGAGACTCTATCGGGATGGATAGGAAAACTTATTAAAATGAGAATTAAATTTGGAAATATGTTTGGCGCAATTAAAAGAATTTTTACACGAGAGGAGAAAAAAGAAGATAATTCTTTATTGATTTTAGAAAAATTAAATAATTCCATTCTTAATGCAAGAGATGATCTCACTAATCCTTTGAAAAATACATTTGTGATTGTTATGATCCCTGAAGAAATGGCAATAACAGAGACAGGTAGATTATTAAATGAACTTATTAAAAATAATATCCCTATTTCAAACATAGTTATAAATCAATTATATCAAGATTCATCTGATTTATGTAATTTTTGTAGAGCCCGACGAGAGATGCAGCAAAGAAACCTAATTAAAATAAGAGAAATTTTTAATGTAAAATTAGGCAAAAACTTGATTGAAATACCTCTTTTTAAAGAAGAAGTAAGGAAATACTCAAAATTGAAAGAATTGGGAAGATATTTATTTAAGTAAAATCTTTTAAATAATTACAATATGTGCAGATTTTAGTATTTCCACATGGATATCCACATATTTGACAAGTATTATAATTAATTTTCTCATTCTGATAATATAGTGATTCTGATAGTTCTAAAAATCCATTGAGAAGATTGAATTCTATCTCTGGACTATATTGTTTACATTTCTGGATAAAATCTAATACCCTCTTTCTTATTATAGGATCCTTTTCTCTATACGGGCAGTGTAATGGGTAATAATCGAATTTTTTAATGTTTGCATATAAAAATATCTCATCCTCTGGAATTCTCATCAAGGGAGTTATTTTCCTAATAAAAAAATTATTAAATCTACTATTCTGTTCCTTAAAGAGATACTGATTTGCTATTATTTGAAAGCGTTTATATAAAATATTCATTAAAAATGTTTCTGCCACGTCAGTAAGATTATGACCTAATGCTAAAACACTCCCTCCTAATTCTTTTGCGCTATCATTTAATAATCTTCTTCTAAATGCTGCACAATAATTGCAAGCATATCTATAATCAATAGATTTCTTCTTGATACTTATGATCTCATCGAGATTATATCCTATTTTTTCCTTAAATGAAATAATTTTATGTTCTATATTATAGATCTTACAAAAATCCTTAGCTTTTTCAATGCTATTTTTTCTATAACTTTTTATCCCTTCATCAACCGTTAATGCTACAATAGGTTCAGAATTATATGTTCTTTCCTGAATTTTTATTAAATTATGAAGGAGGGAAATTGAATCTTTCCCACCGGACAATGCAACTATAATTTTATCATGAGGATTTAGCATTTTATATTTAGAAATAGTTTTGTAAATCTTTTTTTCAATATTCTTTTCAAAACATTCAGTACAGAGGGTTTCTCCAGAATATTTTCGTTTAATAATAACAGCATTTCTACAATGAGAACACGTTCCCTTTTCTAAGAATATTTTATAATTCATGAAAACCAAATAAAATTCAATTTTTAGGTGATAACAAGCGATTACTAAATCCAAAAAGTTAGTGAGCCAAATTTCACAATAGATAAGATTAAGTTCCCAGCGACTATGATTAATGTAAATAATCTTAGAATATTAATAATAGTTCTTTTTAATGGTCTTTTCCTATCATACCAATATTCATATGAGATTTCAACAATTGAATTTTTATCTAATTTACTTTGTTCAGGTAAATCTAAAATTAATGTTTCTTTAAAACCATCTCCAAATTTATCTATTAGATTGTAATTATCTTCTGATAATAGAATTTCACTAGGTTCTTTTATTTTTGAAGGATCTTGAATTGAAATTTTTACAGAATTTACATTTTCTACACGATACTCTGATAAATCATATTCATTCGCATCCAATGAAAACGGGTATTTCTCTTTCTTTTTTTTTATTATTTTATAATCTTCTCCAATTCCCCAATTTAGTAATTCTTTTACCATTCTATCTCCATCGAATATAGGTAAAGGTAAATTATTAAAGAGGGTTATACTGAATGCTATCATAAAAAGCCAAGCTATTTCTCTTAATAAGAATTCAGGAAAAAAACTTGTGAAGAATTTTGCAACACTATTTTTATGCATCCAATATGTATTTGTAAAAATCCCAATTAGAACACCAATAGCTTCAACATCTAAGATCCATGATTCTGAATTTGAAGATAGATTTATAGTGTTCAAATTGAATACTGTTAAACGTTTTTCTAATGTATCTCCATTAGTTATATTTATAGGTATTCCATCAATTTTATTTATAATTATTCCTACTGTTATATTACCATAATTATTTCCCCCTTCAGCATCAGTATAAACCTTGGTTATTTCCAATTCATCATTAGAAATATATTCGTATCTAATTCCTATATTATATCGAGGGCCAAGGGTAATATTCTTTTCAAAATATTTATCATCTGATGGAACATAAATTTTTAAGGTTAGATTATCTCCAATTGAGCATTTTAAACTAGTTTTATTATTCAGAATATTACTTAATGTTCTTTTTTCATAATTATTAAGTGAAACATAGTCTTCATCAGGTGATCCTTTCTTCTTAATTGCTAGTATTACGTCACCGTTAGAGATGTTTCCATAATTAAACCCTCCTTCTTCTTGCTTTAATACTGTGTTTATCTGAGCAACTTGACGATACCAAGGTGAAATCATTAATGGAAATCCTAATAATAGTAATAGAGCAATCCCTGCTGTAATACTGTTTACATATGTACCTGCGGCTGCTATTCTTAACCGTGTATTTCTGTGGAATTTAGTAGAATTTAATTCCCTTTCATCGACTTCTACAAACGCTCCAAATCCAATTATAAAAAAAAATCCGGCTCCCAGAACTCCCGTAGATTTAATATCTACTCCATCAATACTAGCAGCGATTCCGTGAGCAAATTCATGAGTAGTTAATACAAACAAAAGAGGGAGAATAAGATAAAATAATAAAGGTAGATCTATGTTAACACCTGGAATTAAGGGAACTACTGCTTGCTCGACTTTAGGATTTATTATTAAGTTAATTAAATTTACAAAGAAAAAATAAAATGCAAAAACTGTTAAACTAAATGATACAAAAATCCCAATAGTCCAGAATATTTTCCAAAACTTTGGTGCTCTTTTAGAAATTTTTTTAATAAAATTATTTAATTTTTTAGTTTTAAACATAGCTAACAGTGGGAAAAAGAGATATGCGGCCTCTTTTTTATTTCTTAATAGATATGCTAACAGAGCCACTAGTATCCAAAAGATGAGAGAAATTATAAACCAAGGATTAAAGAAAAAATCGAAGAATGTCATATAATATTTTACTCATTTTCCACCTTCTTCTATCTAATTTATATTAAAAATTAAAGTTATTGATTATGAATTCTTTTTAATATCCACAATAAAATAGAAAAAAATTAAATTATAAATTTAATATTGTAATATATAGAATAATCAGCAATCTTATAGTCCTTACCATCCTCAAGGTATTAAAAGCGGGGTGGGCTAGCCTGGTTTATGCCGCAGGGCTCATATATTGCAAATAATTACCATTGAGAAACCCTGAGATCGTTCGTTCAAATCGAACCCCCGCTACTAATTTTTCCTATTTAATAAAATCAGAAATTATTAAACCACACAGTTTTAATTAAAGATTTGAGAATAATAATTGTTATTTGCAGTTTAACAATTATAGCTAAAATAATTTGTTCATATAATAATATTTATCTAGAATTTATGAATTATAAGAATTGGAATTTGAATGAGTTTTTATCAAAATAAATTTCCAGCGATTAGGTGTATGATTAAACATGTCTTAGAAGGTCAATTTTCTGAAGACGATGTCATACTATATACTATTTTTGGGAAAGCAAGGAATGTCCATATTATTGGGACTATTATTGAAAAGCGAGAGGAGGTTTATCAAAGAGATGGTGAAGAAAGACAACGAATTATATTCGAGTTAGACGATGGTACTGGATTGGTTCAGGCAGTTAAATGGGATGTTAATTTTGAAAAATATAAGAACTTGAAGAAGGGTGATGTAATTGATTTGGTTGGTAATTTCCCAAAAAAGTGGAAATTATATAATTCGATATCTATAAATTTTTTAACGAAAGTAGAAGATCCAAATCTAATTTTGTTGAGAGAAGGGGAAGTAGTCAAAAAAATTAAATTTGGAGAAATCCAAAAAATTCCAGATCTACTCGAAGTTGTTGATGAAGTTGATGAAATCTATGTAGATAATTTATTTAATGAGGAACAAAACTTGAAAAAAGAGGATATTAAGGAAAATATATATGAAGTAATTGAGGAACATTCGTCAAATGGATTGGGAATTACTTTTAAAGAACTAACAAAAATAATTCAAATTACTGAAAGTCTTTTGAAACAATATATTAAAGATTTAGAGATGGAATCTAGAATTTATCAATCTGATAATTATTATCATTCCTATTAAAAGTAAAGTTATAAAACACTAATTAAAAATCGTAAAATATATTTTCTACGCAATTTTTTATATTTATAATAAAGTTTAATTCAACTTTGATGATAATCATGGATTTATACGATTATAAGAAATTGCTAGATAAAGCATACGAAAAAATTCCAGAAAATGTAAAGCAGTCTGCTAGATTTGAGATTCCCAAGGTAGAAATTCGTATTGAATCGAAAAATACTTTTATCACAAATCTAAATAAAATTCTTAACACTCTAAACAGAGATAAAAAGCATTTTATGGGAATTTTCCTTAAAAAAGCGGGGACAATGGGAGAGATTCGTGGACAGCAATTATTTTTGAAAGGGCAATATAAAGAACAAGTATTAAACCGGTTAATTGAAAATTATACAAAAACTTATGTATTATGTAGTATTTGCAATAAACCAGATACTCAAATTCAAAGAGAAGGTAAAAAATTTTATCTTAAATGCACTGCATGCGGAGCACGACAAGAGATAAAAGAAAAATAAACTGGGAAGTATATGAAGGTATACCTGAAAATTCATCTTAAAGATGAAATTGAGACAGTTGCTTGTTGTGATGAAGACTTGCTCAACCAAGTTTTTATGGAGGGCAATTTGAGAATCGAGATTTCAAATCAATTTTTTGGAGGAAAATTAATTAATCTAGAGGATGCCATTGAAATTTTAAAAGATGCATCTTACTTCAATATTGTAGGTGAAAATATAACTAAAAAAGCAATTGATTATAAAATTCTCCCAAAAGAGGGAGTCAGATCTATTAATGGAGTTCCAATGGCTTTAAAGATGATGTTTTAATGCCAAATCGATTTTGTGCTATATGTGGCAAAGGAATTAGTGATTCTGATCCTCATTTTGGATTGTGTTATGATTGTTATTTGAAGGAAAAACCTTTATTTGATTTACCTAAACTATTTTCATTAAATATATGTATAGATTGTGGAAGATACTCAAAAAAAGAAGTTTGGATTGAATCTAGAGATAACGAATTATTCTCTACAATCAGGGACGCCATTCATAGATTTTTGTTAAAAGATTATTTGAAAAAGGGTAATATTGAATTTTCTATCATTTTTGAGGAGAAAAGTTTTATTTTTTCTTCAAAAGATTTATTAACAAAATTCGATGTCGTTGTTATTGGAAAATTGAAAGAAAATCCAACTTTAAAGCATCAAGAAACAATCAACATTAATTTAAATTATCTTCTATGTAAAAACTGTTCAAACATAAGGGGAGGAACTTATTATATTTCGATTATCCAATTACGAGTAAAAGATGAAACTCAATTTGACTTAATAGATAAAGTCCTAAAGGAAATTAATAAGTATGTTGAAAATATATTTGAAAAAGATCAAAGACATTATATTTCAAAAATAGAGGATCAAAAATTTGGTATAGACTTATATTTAAGCTCAAATGAATTAATGAATTATATCATAAGTCTATTAAGAGTGAAGTACTACTTTATAATAAAAAGGACAAAAAAATTGATTGGCAGAGATATTCAAAAGGGTAAAAACCTATATAGATTAAAAACCTTAATAAAATTTTTACCAATACAAAAAAATGATAATATTATAATAGAAAATGAAGAGTATCTTGTTGAGAAAATTAATAAAAAAAAAGTTTTCCTTAGAAATAAAATGAATTCAAAATTGATAAAAGACTATTCTTACTTTTTCAATCAGAAAATTATTAGGAAAAAAATATAGAGGTAACTTTATTGGAACAAGATAAAGATGAAACAGATGAGGATTTCGATGAAATTTTTGATGATGACCTCAACAACAAATTTGATACCAATATTGATGAGTTACAAAAAAGGAAAATAGATGATAAAAGAATAAAAAAAATAGATCAATCAAAGAAAAGAGCAGTAATAGAATCGGTTTTTGATGAACGTACAATATTTCAACTGAATCATATATTAACACATGGACCATTAGAAAGAATTGAAGGGATAATATCAGCCGGAAAAGAAGCAAATGTTTATTTAGCCTATGACAGTAGTGGAAAAGAAGTTGCTGTTAAAATTTATAAAATTGATAGTAATACTTCAAAATGGATGAGGAATTATATTATTGGAGATCCGAGATTTAAGAAAATTCCTCGTAATATTTCAAAAATTATTTTTTTATGGGCAAGTAAAGAATTTAAGAACCTTAAAAGAGCATTTAAAGTAGGATTAAGTGTCCCAGAACCAATATATATTAAGAACAATATATTAATAATGGAATATATTGGTTTTGAGTCCATTCCCGCTCCAATATTGAAAGATATTAAAAGACCAAAGAATCTAAACAATTTATTATTTGAAATATTGAGTTTCATAGAAATATTATATCAGAAAGCTAAATTAGTTCATGGAGACCTTAGTGAATTTAACATCTTATATCATAATCAAAAACCAGTTGTAATTGATATTTCACAAGCAGTATCAGTTCAACATCCTAAAGCAGAAGTTTATCTGGTTAGAGATATTAAGAATATCTTGAATTATTTTCAAAAATTAGGGGTTAAAACTCCAAATCCCGAGAAATTTTACTATAAAGTTATAAATTTAGACAATTAACTAAATAAAAAGAATTAGTCAGAATATATAAAAATGAAAATTGGTAAAAATCGTATAGCAGTCGTAATTGGAAAAGATGGAGAAACAAAAAAAGAAATTGAAAAAGTATTGGCAGTAAAAATTAATTTAGATAGTAAAACCGGGGTATGTGAGATTTTGCCATTGATTAACGTTCCGAATTACAATCCAATTAATGTTTACACAGCAGAAAAAATTATCAACGCGATTAATAGAGGTTTTAATCCTGTTAAAGCAATGAAATTAGTAGATGAAACATATGAACTAGAAGTTTTTAATCTTTTTATGCTTTTAGGCAAATCAGATAAGAGGATTAAACGAATAAAAGGACGCATTATTGGAAGAAATGGAGAAATGCGGAAAGCAATTGAAAGGTTTGCTGAAAGTCATATTTCTGTATATGGAAAAACTGTATCCATAATAGCGGATTATGAAAACTTACAGATTGCAAGAAAAGCAGTTAGTATGTTGATTAATGGAATGCCTCATCATGTTGTTTTAAAGTTTTTAGAAAATAAATACAATGAAAAAAAGAAGGAGCAATTTAGACAGTTATATAAACCTGAATTTTAATACCCTATTTTAAAAACTTGTTTTTATAAATTTTAGAGGCATTATTTAAAATATCTTTTCCATAAATAATCTCTTTTAATTCTTTGAATAAGAGTTTTTGATTTCCAATGTTTTTTACTGAAAAAATTTCCTTATACTCTTCCTTTTTGGAATAATTAAGGTGAATTTCAAAACTCTTAACAGAATATGAATTTTTAGTATAAGATTTGAAAATAACTATATTCCGTGGATAGAGACTTTTTTCTTTTAAGAAAATAGCCCAACCATCAAAAAAAAAATCAAATTTAATAGAAAAAAATTCATTCCAAAAACTTATTTCTTTAAGAATCTCCTCTATCTCATTTTTTATTTTTGGAGAAAATTTGTTTTCCATATACTTTAGTATAAATAGGAATATTTAAAGAAAGATTAAAAAAAATTAATCAAAAGCAATTTCACCAATATTAAATATATCATTGGATAAACCTAATTTTGATTTTTTAAATTTGGATTTAATGGATGGTTGATTCATTGAGAAACAATTACCAAAAATTTGAGGAGATTTAATACCTGTAATAAGAAGCATGACTCTTAAAAACCCATCAAATTCATCCGAAACACGAGCACCCCAAATAACCATAGAGTCATTTACATCCATTTTTTCTGATATTTTTTTAGCTACTGAGTTAGCTTCTGCTAAAGTCATGTCATTTCCTCCGCAAATGTGAATTAATGCACCTTTTGCTCCTTCTATACTCACATCTAATAATGGTGTATTTAGTGCATCATTAATAGCATCATCAACTCGATTCTCATTTCCATTTGATTCACCTACTCCAACAATTGCAACACCACCAGTACTCAATATTGTTCTAACATCTGCGAAATCTAAATTGATCAAGGATGGTAATGATATTGTTTCAGTAATACCTTTTACCATCGTTGCTAATACTTCATCAGCAACACTGAAAGCTTCTATGATAGGTAAGTTAGGAGCAATTTCTAATAATCGATTATTATCTATCACTACTAATGTGTCAACATATCTTTTTAAAAGATTCAAACCAATTTTTGCTTTATCCATCCGTCCTATTTCTGTTTCAAATGGTAGAGTTACGACTCCTACCACAATAGCACCTTCCAATTTCGCGATTTCAGCTATAATGGGAGCGCTTCCTGTTCCAGTTCCCCCTCCTTCTCCACAAGTTATAAATACTAAATTTGAATCTCTTAAAACTCTTGTTAAATCTTCCCTGGATTCTTCCGCAGCTGCTTTACCAATCTCAGGATTACCACCAGCACCAAGTCCCCTAGTTAAATTTTTACCTATTAAAATTTTAATATGAGACTCCACAGCATCTAAATGTTGGCAATCTGTATTTACAGCAATACACTGAGCCCCTCTTATGCCTATTTTCATTAATCTATTAATGGTATTATTTCCTGCACCGCCACATCCAATGATCTTAATATTGGCATAACCCAAATTCTCGATTTGGGGGTTATTTATTTCTCTCTTACGTGCATTTTTGATAAATGATTCCATTCAAAATCAATTATTGAATTTAATTAATTCTTTACAAAAAAAAATAAAGTTGAAAAATTATAATTGATGTGATATCTAAATAATATATGCCTTTTATAAAATTCAGTGTAAAGAAAAATCCTTTTCAATATTAGAATCAAAGATTTGCTTTAATTGATTATCTTTAATAAGGAAAATTTTTGGTAAAGGATAGGGAAATCGGTTTGAAAAAGTTAAACAGTAAGCACCAGTATTGGTGACTAAAACTTTATCGCCCTCTTTTAAATTCTCATTAAAAAAGTAATCTTTTGCTAATACATCTTGATCTGTTGGAAGAATACCTGCGATTGAAGTTTTATATTTGTGTGGCTCATTTATTTGGGAAGCGTTATAAAATCTTAAGGAACATCTAGCAAACTTAGGACATATTTGATTTCCTATATTCAAAAATAGCCATCTTCTGGAATTAGTTTTAATAATTTTGGTAATAAACAAACCAGAATCTCCCACAAAATATCTACCAGGTTCAATATAAATTTTCTCATAATTAATACTAAAATTCTTAAAGATGGTTCTTATATCGTTAAAGACTTTTTTTAATTGGTTTTGAGGCATTATTGTAGCTTCTGGAAAACCCCCTCCAATATTTATATTTTTAACATTAATACCTATTCTTGAAAAATTCTTTAAAGCCTCTATAATAGTTAAAATATTTTTTTTGTATTGCTCAAAATTATTCATTTGAGTACTATAATGAGATAATATTGTAGTTATTCTGATATTTTTGCAACTTTTAATTATTCCTTCTAAAACTATTAAGTTTTTTTTATCAAAACTAATACCTAATTTACTATTATATTTCTGAGAATTAACCCTGATACAAATATTTTGGTTAGTATTAAATTTCTGAGCAATTAAATTAATCTTTTTTATGTCATTTAAATTGTATACTATTATTTCTTTGATTTTACTTTTTATACAAAGTCTGACCATTTCTTTTGGTAAATATGGACCTCCAACTATTATTTTATTTGGGGGAAACCCAATTTGTAATGCTAATTTAAGTTCAGGTAACCCAACGACATTTGCTCCAATTCTTTCTGAACATACAATACTGCAAATCTCAGGAAGAAAATTAGCTTTAAATGAATAGTAACATTCAAAATTATTAAACACAGAACTAATAGCATCTTTAAAAGATTTTATATTCTGCCTTATTCGATTCTCCATAAAAATTAATATTGGTGTTTT
>JBHLKV010000038.1:0-17235 GCA_048886305.1 Candidatus Hodarchaeota archaeon | reverse complement strand
GAAAATGAAGATAACTATTTTACAATATTGGATGAGAAAATGGAGCTTTCTGCAAGAATTCTACGTAAAAAATGGAATTTAATGGAAAAACGATTAAGAACTGGACACTTACCTCTCTGTAGTGGTAAAATTAATGGCAAGCCAATTTTCAATATAAAAGATCAGAACGTATCAATAGGATTTACGGGATTAAATGAAGCAGTTAAAAGTTTAACTGGTTATGAATTGCATGAAGATGATACATCTTATAAGCTGGGGAAAAAAATATTAAATTATATGGTTGCAAAATGTAATTCCATGACTGAAAGAGATAGAAAATCATATTCTCTTTGGGAACAACCAGCAGAATCGAGCTCTGCTAGGATGGCTAGACTAGATTTAAAACATTTTCCTAAAAAAGCTATTCCTCAATCTTCAGGTAATTCTGCATACTATACTAATTCATGTCATCTTAGATATGATGCTAATATCCCATTATCAGAAAGAATTCATAAACAAGGTGAATTTCACCCTATAGTTGAAGGAGGAGTAATAACTCATATTTGGCTTGGAGAACAAAAACCTGATATTTACGGTTTATGGGAACTTACAAAGAATATTTGCCTCAGTACTAACACTGCTTATTTTGCATATACGATAGATTTTACATATTGCCCATTATGTAGGAGAATGTTTCGTGGTGGACAATTCTCTTGTCCTCAATGTCACTCTAAAGATGTAAAAGTATATTCTAGGATAACGGGTTATTATAGTGAAGTAAATAGATATAACTCAGGTAAAAGAGCTGAATGGGAAATGCGAAGACGTGAAAATATACTATAATAAATTTTATTTCTGATTTTTAGAAAGATAATTTTTAAAAAAAAAAATTTAATTTTTATTTAGATAAAACCAAATTGAATTAGCTCCAGCATTTCATCTATTATTAAGCCAATACCAGGTGCATGATATTTATATTCTAAAGCGTCTGGTTCTACGGGGTTTGTTTCTCTTATTATCAAACATCCTTCGAACGTTCCAACAGGAACCGTAATAGTTGCATTATTATCCATGATCTCTGCTCTGTCCATGGCAACCCCAGGAGCAATCTCTTGATAATACCTAGCACCTATTAATGTTTGTCCAGGCATCATTATGCCTGGTCTATTATCCCCTTCGAAGGCTCTCCATGCGCCTGCTTCGCTACCATTAAGAGCAACAACTCCATCTTCATAAATATCAACATCTTCTCCAAAGTAAAAAACTGATTTAGTTTCTTCACAAAATGCGAAAAAATTACGTGATATTTCAATTAATTCACCATTAGCATACTCCGCTTCTTGCACTACTCTAGTTTCATAAATTCCAACCATCTCTGTTTCATTTAAGACCGTAATATTAAGTAGAACAAGATCTCCCTCATCAATACCTTCTAAGATCAATTGATAACCGATTTCCAGAATAAAGTAGGTATTATTTCCAGTAGTAGAAAAAGTACAATCCTCAATATTAAATTCTTCTGTCCATTTTTTGCTTTCTTTTGGATTTAATTCATCATATATATAATAAGTTCCGACTATTGAAAGTGAAATTGATGCCCCTAAAATAAGTAAAAAGATTACTAGTACTTTTTTATCTATTTCCAAAGTATATTCCTCCTTTATTTTTTCTGAATCAATTTTGATTTTAAATCTATATGTATAGAATTTTATGTTTTAGTACTTTTATATACATTATTATTTATAAATATATGTATGATTTTATTTTTATTAAATAATATTATACATTATGATCTGGTTACTAAAAAAAAAATTTCATTCCAAAAGAATTAAAATGAACAAATTATACTAATTTATAGGAAGAAAATTTAATAATTAGAAATATTTTAATTAATTATATGATAATAATTTTATACATAAATAACGGATTATTTAGATTGTTGTATAAAATTTTTATATTTAAATTATGAATATTGTGGTGATGTATCATTTCAAATAGGGAAGGAAAAAGGGAAGAAATGCAAAATTACGAAGAACAAACAGGAAAAAAAGCATTATGGAGAGGTAAAATAACAGAAGGGTTTAAAAAGTGGCAAAAAGGAGAAAGAATATACCCTAAAGATAAAGAAAGAATAAATATTTTAGTTACGGAAGAAAAAAAAAATAAGTGGCAAAAGTTCGCTAATGAAAACAACATTGCTACATTATCCAAGCTAATTAGAGAGTCAGTAGATTTCTATATCGAAAAAAATCCAAGATTATCTGAATTGAACGTATTTCATGATTACTTACACGAATTGAAAGAAAATCTTAATATTATTAAGGGTTTTTCACATTTGTTAATTGAAAATTATAAGGATGATTTAAATTGGGATATATTATTAAAGATAAAAGAAATTTTTGATAAAAGTTTGAATCTTGAAAGAATAATAAAAAAAGTTATTAAAACAGATACAAAGAACCTTCAATATGATATATTAATAGTAGATGATGATCACTCAACTATTACACTATTAAAAGAGTATTTTGAAAAAAAAGGGTACAAATGCAAAGATGTGTCTTTGGGCACTGAAGCTCTTGAATTATTAAATATTTTTATACCTAAATTAATTTTGTTAGACATCCTATTACCAGATATTAATGGATATGATATTTGTAAAAAAATCAAATCTAATGAAAAATTAAGTAGAGTTCCCCTCTATTACATAACAGCTGTTCCTGAATCTGAAATTTATGAGAAGGTAAGTGACAGCGGAGCAGATGGTTTTTTTCTAAAACCCTTTGACATGAATGAGTTTAATAATTTAATTGGAATTATATAATGTTACTAAGATAAATAAAGCAATATAAAAGATGGTAATCTAAATGGCAGAATTTGAGCTAGTAAAATTCATCGCTATGCTTATTTCAATCATATCTCTTATAAATTTTCCAATAATATTCAAAAAAAGAAAAGATTTCATAAAATATCTTCCTGGTTTATTTTCTTTAATATTGGTTTTAGTATTTAGTTCTCTCGATGATCTTATTTTTTCCGATTTTTTCAGTTTATTAGAGATTATTTTTCTGTTATTAGGGGCAATATTGTTAATTTCGGCAGTTTTTATTGAATTTAAATGTCTTGTTTCAGAAAAGAAAAGAATCCGAAAAAAAAGTTGTCTGAAACAGGAGAATTTTGGTGAGGTTTAATTGCTTGAATTTGAAATTTTTGAATTTATTATGAATATTATTGCTATATGCCTTTTTATTTTTGGAATAATTTTAGCGATAATTATTTTTGTTAAGAAAAAAAACGCGACGAGTTTATTTCTCATTGCATTAATGATAAGTGGTTTATTTTATTCATTGGGAAACTCGATTGATGATTTTTTAAAGTGGAAGGAGGCTGATGAATTTGTTAGTGTATTTACTATAGTTTTAGCCACAATTCTTTTACTTATAGGTATAGTAGTTATGGTTGAACAGAAGTTAAAAGATTCCGAAGAAATGTTTCGACATTTATTTGAGGATACTCCTTATTCAATAATTCTGTTTAACCAAAATGGGTTAATAAGAAATTGTAACTATGCCACTGAAACTCTATTTAATAAAAAAAAAGAAGATTTTATTGGAAAATTTATCTCTGAAATATTTGAATTACCAAATAATGTATCAATATCATTAAAGAACAAACTAGAACTCATAGACACAAAAGAATTTAAAGAACCAATAGAATTCAAATTTAAAAGAAAAAATGGGTCTGTTGTTTGGCTAAATTTACAATTATCTTTATTAAAATTATATAATGATATTTTTATACAAGCTATTCTTCGAGATATCACCCAACAAAAAAGGATTGAAATCTTGAAAAAGGAAGAAATGAAAAAATTAAAAGCATTAGATCAAATGAGATCCGAACTTATTAGAAGAACATCTCATGAATTTAAAACTCCATTAAATTCAATATTTTCCACTTCTCAGTATCTTTTAACTAATTATAAGGATCAAATTAGTGGGGATATATTAAAATTAATTGAAATAATAAACAGAGGGGGTTTGCGATTAACAAATCTAACTAAAAATTTGCTAGATTCATTTAATCTCGAAATTAGTAAGCTGGAATTAGAAATAAAAAAAGAAGATATTATCAGATTAATTAAAGAATGTACTAGCGATTTTATCGTACCAATAAGAAATAGGGAAATCTTTTTAAAACAAGACCTTAAAGGAGAAATATATATAGATATGGATAGAAATAGGATTGCGCAAGTTGTATTGAATTTAATATCTAATGCAATTAAAAATACTCCTCCTAAAGGATTAATATATATTAGTGTTCAACCAGAGAACAATTATTTGGATATTATCATTAAAGATTCTGGCATTGGATTAACTAAAGAGGAGAAAGGTAAATTGTTCAAAAAATTTGGAAAAATTGAAAGAGAAAATATTGGAATGAATATTATTACTGAAGGATCTGGTTTAGGTCTTTATATTTCGAAGAAAATAATTGAACTACACAATGGAAGAATTTTGGTTGAATCTGAAGGAAGAAATAAAGGATCTACATTTATAGTGAGAATGCCATTATATAATAGTGAAAATAACTAAGAAGACTTAGTAATTTTCTTAGCTATTTTTTTTACTAACAATCAGTGTTTTGTTTTTATCTTTTAAATAATGTCAAATATTACAAAATGTATGACGAAGGAAAACTCACTTATAGAAATTCAACAAATTGTTGATAATTGGATTAAGGATCATGGAGGATATTGGCCTCCCTTATCTATGATATCTGCTATTATGGAAGAATTAGGGGAATTGGCAAGAGAGGTTAACTCTCTTGAAGGACATAAACCAAAAAAGGTAAGTGAGAGAATAAAATCTACCTTAGGAGAAGAACTTGCAGATCTCCTATTTTCAATAATTTGTGTAGCTAATTATTATAAGATTGATTTAAGTGAGGAGATAGAGAAGATAATTGACAAATACTCTGAAAGAGATTCAAGAAGATTTTTTTAATGAGAATCTTAAGAGTTAAGAGAAAGTTTATTATTAATTTAATTTTAATTTGAAAAATTTTAATTGTTTGTATTTTTCTATTATGTGAAATAATAGAAATAGATATCTAGGATCAAGGTACTTTCAAATAAAAAATGTTGGAAGAAGGTTTAAAGAAACAAGAAATTCTTAAAATTCTCGAAGAAAAATTAAAGAAAGATTTCACTTATGAATCTGGTTCAATTTTGGGATCTATGTGTACAGAACCCCTTGAATTTGGAAAAGAAGTTTATTTGAAATATATCTCTAAAAATTTAGGAGATCCAGGATTATTTCTCGGCACAGCTACTTTAGAAGAAGAATTAATTTCTGAAATTGGCGAATTATTTGGAGAACCTAACATAATTGGTACTTTTACTACGGGGGGTTCTGAAGCGAATCTTATTGCAATGAGAATAGCAAAAAAGTTAAGACCTGATATTAAAAAACCAGAAGTTGTTTTGCCTATATCTGCTCATTTATCTTTTGATAAAGCATCTGATTTGCTTGGAATTAAGTTGAGAAAAGCTAAGCTTAATACAAATTATGAATTAGATTTAAACCATTTTGAATCTCTAATAAATAAAAATACTTGTGGAGTCGTTGGAATCGCTGGTACAACTTCTTTAGGTTTAATAGATCCTATTGAAGATATTGGCAAAATAGTTGAAGGAAAAAAAATATTTTTCCATACTGATGCTGCATTTGGGGGATTTGTGTTACCTTTTTTAAAAAAATTAAAATATAAGTTATCACCATGGGATTTCAATGTCAAATCAGTTGGATCAATAACAGCTGATCCGCATAAAATGGGATTAGGGATTATTCCATCTGGAGGTTTATTTTTAAGAGATGCATCTATTTTGCAAAAAACAGGATTTGAAATTCCATATTTAGCAGGAGGAAACTTTAAACATTTTCATATTGTAGGAACTCGCCCAGGTGGTACTATAATCGCATTTTGGGCGATTTTGAAATATCTTGGTATAAATGGATTTAAAGAAATTGTAAAAAGATGCATGAATAACACTGAATATTTAGCAAGAAGAGTATCTGAAATTGATGGAATCAAATTGGCTGCTGATCCTGTGATGAATGTAGTTGGAATAACAACAGAAAATGGAGAAAGTATATGTAATATTGAAGAAGAATTACGAAAGAAAAATTGGATGTTAGGTAAATTTACTGATTTTAATTTGATAAGAGTTGTAATGATGCCACATATAGCAAGAGAACATATAATAAAATTCGCTGAAGATTTAGAGAAAATAGTAAAAAAATTGAAGAATGTTTAATATAATTTCATTAATCTAAATCCTTCCAAGATTTTATTTCTAAAATTTTAACTTCCTTGCCTATTAATTCTGAAATTTTATTTATCTTATTTAAAATGAATTTATCTGTGTAACTTCCTTTTTCATAAATAAATATTAAATCTTTCTCTTCCCAAGTTTCTTTTTTTATTTGATATATAAAACGATCACATTTTTTTTTAATAGATTGAAGTTGATCGCTTTTAATATCTGGATTGAGAACCATGTAGTCTTCAAAAAATAATGGTCCCCCTGACACAATCAAACGACGAGGATCAATCCCAATATTTTTTAATTTTTTTTTTGAAGAATTAGATGAAATTAAGGCAATGTTATTACTATTCATAGTATTAATTATAGTGCCTTTTAAGGTTGTTGTAAGTACTGAATTTTCATCTTTTAAATACTTAGTAAATAATGGGTTAAGTTTAGTATGCAATGATCTTAATAATTCAATAAATCTTTCATTTTGCGAATCATCAAATTCAATGTTTGGAGTAATTTTTCTTAAAATTGTTTTAATTTCAATTAAATCATTGATTGCTCTTAAAAGGGCTTTAACTTCTTCAGAATGAATTTTTTCCCAACTAGAGTTATTTATTATATTATCTTAAATAAGGGTCAGAATTCTATTAAAATTATTGTTCTAAATACTTAAGTCAATAAAAAACATATTTAAAGACAAAAAATTATTTAATATTTAGTAATAAATTATTTGGGATTTACATTTCAAAAATAATGGAACTAATATAATGGGGAAAGATAAAAAATCACTAGGAATTAAAACAACAAGGTATTTCACTAAAACCTGTACTAAATGTGGCTTTGAATATCCAAATTGGTTTACTAATTGCCCAAAGTGTGGAGCTGCATGGGATGAAATAGAAGCAAAAAAAATCAGCACTCCTGAAGAAGCATTAAAAAAGACTATTAAAATTGTTGTTAAAATCACTGAAGAAGATTTCCACAAAGCAATTTCTATGGTTAACTTAATTTTTAGTGCTGATAGGGGGAAATCATGGTATCAAATGGAAATGGATATCAAAATGGATTACTTTATTTCGGAAATTGCTGAAGTCCCAGTAGGTTCAATAATAATTTATTACATAGAAGTCTATTTGGAAGATGGAGAAAGGATTATTGAAAATAATAACGGTAAATATTTCTTTTATAAAGTAGGTGAGCCAATAGAAGAAACTCAGCAATCTCCATCAAAACCAGAGGTAAAACTTATAAAGGATAATATAAAACAGGCAACTATTAAACCTCAAGAATATAATAAGCCACAAGTAAAAAAAGTACCACCAAAAACTTATGTAGCAAGAGACCTGGTTGAAAAATCCGTTAAAATACCTCAAAAACCTATAAAAACATCAATAGAACAAATAAAGCCTCAGATTGAGACTAGTGATGATGTGACAATCTTTGGGAGGCCTCAAACAAGAATCGATCCTAATTTAAAGATTTGTCCTCACTGTAATTCAAAAATTAAGAAAATGTGGAGTACTTGTCCAATTTGTGGAAAAAGTATTTAATTTTATATTATTTTAAAAAGATGGGATATACACAAATTTATTAGGAAATAAAAATCGAAGTAGAATTTACAGTTTAGTTCCACACTTATTACAAAAAGCATAATCTGAAGATAAAATTGCACCGCATTGTTTACAAATTATTATTTCTTTACTAGCAGGTTGCTGATCTTTTTTTTGTTCAATTGGTACAACAGGGCTTGCTGGAGTTGTACTTTCAATATCAGCTACATTAGGAATTATTCTTAATTTACTACCTTCTTGTATTTCAGATTTTTTAGTAGCACCAAAAGGGATAAAGGTTGAAGTTTTCACTTGATCTGATTCTTCAGCTCTTTGAGTTAAAGCTTGAAAAAGTGAAGGTGTTTCTGGTGTCGTAGAAGTTAATGGAGTAGGTTGTAGTGGTATAGGCTTTTTGACTTCAAACTCTCCTTTTTTTTCTTTCTTTTCCTTTTTAGTTGTTTTCATTTCTTTTATTAATCTTTCTTGCTTATCTCTTGCTTCTTGGATCTTTTTCTCTTTCTCTATTTTAGCTTTTTCTTTCTCTTCTTTCTTTTTCTGTTTAGCTAATTTTTTCTTCTCTTTCTTAGATAAAATAGTCTCAGGCATGTAGTCTATTAAAGATTCTGATGATGGTTCAGATATAGTTTCAGCAGGCCTGTCTAATGTCATAGGTATCGGTTTAGAGGGTTCATCTTTCTTAGTAATTAGAAAAGGGGCAGGAGCTTTAGTTGTTTCTACATGTTGTATTTCTTTAGGGGCTTGAAATCCTTCTGGTGGTGGCGCTGGAATAGGAACGCTTGAAGTAAAAGGAACTGCTTTGGGTTTATAACTCTCATTATCAATAGGTGTGGATAAATCTGCAGTAGTAGCAATAATAGGTTTTCGTTCTGCTTCTTTAGACAAAATTTCATCGGGAGTTTTAAACTCGAATTCAGCTTGTTTTTCTTCTATTTTTGGTTCTGGAATAAGAATATCTGGTTCTAATTCTGGTTCAAATATATGAATAGATTTAGATTTTTCCATGGGGCTTGGTTCAGGGACTGGTGGCGCTTCAAATTCAAATTCAGGTTCTGGCTCGAATGTAGGAGTTGGTTCAGGGACTGGAGGTGCAGAGAAATTATATTCTGGTTCTGATATGGTAGCTGGTGAAGCTATAGCTTTAGGGATACCAAGAATTTGACCGGGACTGTAAACAATATTTTTGGATATTAATTGATCTGGTACTCCCGATCCTATCATTAGACAAGCTAGTATATAGAAACAATCGCCAACACCCTCACCTGTCTTTGCTGAAGTCTCCATATAATATAAATTAAAATCTCTTGTGAAATTGTTAATTTCTTCTATTGAAACTACTCTTTCATTAGTTAAATCACTCTTATTTCCAACTAATAATAAAGGGATCTCACTTTTTACATTTGCTCTTACTTCTTCAATCCACTGAGGTAAATGTTCGAAGCTAGCAGAATTTGTAAGATCAAAGATCATTAATGCTCCTAAAGATCCGCGATAATACATTGGTCTTATAGAACTAAATCTTTCTTGCCCACCAGTATCCCAGATTTGTAACTTCGATCGAATTGGTCCTTCATTAGTATCAATAGTGATTGTTTTCACATGGAAATCAACTCCAATAGTCATTTTATAATCTTCTGTGAAAAAACCTTTAGAAAACCGAAGAGTTAAAGCAGTTTTGCCAACACCTCCATCTCCTACAACAATTGACTTGAATAGAAAGTCGTATTCTTCAGCCATTACATGTCCACTTATTTAAATTAATAGTTCTAATTACTTCTTTAAATATTCAAATTTTTATATATAATAACTATAAATATAAATTTATAATTTTATTTATATCGAAAAATAGATTATATTAAGATATTTTTACTATATTATTTTATTATCTAAAAAATAAGATCTAAATTAATTTACGAGCTTCTTTTTGAATATCAATGCTTTCGACCCATTCATTAATGTTATCTAAATCTTTTTCAGGAAACTCGTATGAATGCTCGTAATCAGGATATCTGCCATCTATTACTTCACTTTTATAATTTTCTAATGCTTTACGGATAGATTCTCCAATATTGCCAAAATATTTAAGAAATTTAGGTTTAATTTCAGTAAAAATTCCTAACATATCATGAATGACCAATATTTGGCCGTCACAATAGGATCCAGCACCAATTCCTATAGTTGGAATCTCAACAATGCTTGTAATTAACTTCGCAATCTGCCAAGGAATACTCTCTAAAACAATTGAGAAAACGCCCATTTCTTCCAAATTTTTAGCATCCAAAATAAGCTTTTTCGCAGCTTCTAAAGTCCTTCCTTGAACTAGAAATCCACCAAATTTATAAATTGCTTGGGGTGTAAGACCAATATGACCCATAACTTGAATATCAGCATTAATCATTGCTTTTATTGTTGGGCAAATTTCAGTCCCACCCTCGACTTTAACAGCTTCAGCACCACCTTCCTGAATAAATCTTCCAGCATTTTTAACTGCTTCATTTATATCAATTTTGTAAGAAAGGAAAGGCATATCACCGACTATCAAGGCATTTGACACTGCTCGACTTACAGCTTTAGTATGATGAATCATCTCGTCCATGGTGACAGATAATGTATTTCTATATCCAAGCATAACCATCGAGAGTGAATCTCCGACAAGAATTAAATCAAAATCGCTTTCATCTACAATTTTAGCAAATGAATAGTCATAGGATGTTATTGTAACTATCTTTTCACCTTTCCTTTTCTTCTCTATAATATCTTTAATAGTTACTTTTTGTAAGGCCATATATTCTACTAACTCAATAGTTTTGAAAAATTTTATGGAAATCAAAATATTTTTTTTTAAAGAAAAAATGTTCATAACCAAATTAAATTATATATTATATGGATTTCGATTAATAAAGACTTTTTCTTATAAAGTTGGAGCCAGAGGGGAGATTTGAACTCCCGTAAACAACTCTGCAGGCTGTCGCCCTGCCAGTCTAGGCGACTCTGGCAAAAATTAATTTAATTCGGGAATCTATTAATAATAAATATAAGCAAAATTTTAATTTTTTTATTAAATTAAGCAAAAGTGGATTCTAAAATTATTTTTAACTTTTCTAACTCCTTTTTTAATTCCAGCATTGTCTTTAAAGGAGTAGAGATACCAATGTAAAAGGTATTAATTTCATTACCAATTGATATGTCGAATTTTTTTACGTACTCAGTATTTTCTTTGGAGAGAATCATTCTTTCATCAATTTTAACATCTTGATCAACGAGTCTTTGAAAAAATTCCAAATTTTCATTTATTTTACTATTTATTATCTCTTCAAAATCTCTTGTATCCATTATTTTGTTGTAATAATCAGAAATAATTAAACCATCACTAGTATATAAAATTAAATGGCTACAATTAAAATTCACGACTATTGTTTCCAATTTGGAGTTAAGTCTCTCTATATTTAACAACTTATTTAAAGAGTATGATAAAGCTTTTGATAAAGAAGAAATATCGTAGTATGATGTTCTAAAAAACCTAAACTTTAGCTCTTTATTTTGGGTTAAAATTAAGTTTTTAATCATTTCTATTCGATCAACGAAATCTTCACTATTCTTAAACTTCGGGTCATATTTATGAAAACATATTATAATTTCATTCGAATATTCTAAAGTTCTAAAAATTTTCAGAAGATTAGACAAATATTGAATTGATTCCTCAAATCTCAATTCATCTTGAACATCAATAAGATAATATAGAAAATTGGTATCAGTAAAATATACAGGATTATTAGTATATATTTTTCTAAACTTTTCTTGACCACCCATATCCCAAAGATTTATACAATACAGATTTAAAAAATTAAAGGAGCTATATTCAATATTTATAGTTGGTTTTAATTGTTTGACGCGTTCATAGAAATTATATTTTTGTCTTAAAGAAATTAAAAAACTGGTTTTACCTGCGTTATCTAAACCCGCGAAAATAAATTTGATTTCTTCTGAATTATGTAATTCGGGGGGCATTTTAATTTATCATTAGGTGCTTCATTTAAATTCTCTCAAAATATAATAAATAAACTAATTTGGCTTATTTATGTTTTATTCATTTTTTATTGATAAGATTTTTTAACAAAAGCTTCATATATAATTCTACCAGTTTAAAGAAGAAATTGATGTTTATGGTAGATCCAAAAGATATTGATTTTTATTCACTAGGTTTCAGGTATCTTGAAACTAAAACTATGTTTTTATCAGATTATAAGAATGGAGCATGGGATGATGGAAAATTAGTACCATTTGGAAACTTTGAAATCTCACCAGCTGCATGTATACTGAATTATGGACAAGGCATATTCGAGGGTATGAAAGCTTTGAGAGCAATAACAGGAGAGATTGTGTTATTTCGACCGGAAGAAAATGGAAAGCGATTTAATATGAGTGCTAGAAGGATGGTAATGCCGGAATATGATGTTGACAAATTTTTAGAAGCGATTAAGAAGGTTGTCAAAGCCAATGAAGAATATATTCCACCATACGATAGTGGTGGAGCATTATATATACGACCTTTAATGATTGGAACGGGACCAATTGTAGGTGTTGCTCCTGCTGAGGAATATAAATTTCTAGTTTTTACTGTACCTGTAGGACCTTATTTTCCTGAAGGTTTTAATGGAGTTGATTTAGAAATTTCGAGAAAATATACTAGAGCTGCGCCAGGAGGTACTGGCTCTGCTAAAACATGTTGTAATTATGCAGGAACTATGTTACCTGTAAAGGAGACGACTGCTAAAGGTTTTGCCCAAATCCTTTATTTAGATGCTGTTAATATGGAATATGTTGAAGAGGTTGGAACTGCTAATTTTTTCGGATTAATTAGTGGTAAACTAGCTACTCCAAGAAAGACAGGCACTATTTTAGAAGGAATTACAAGAGATGCCATTATAGAGCTATGTTCAAAAAAACTTGGAATAGAAATTGAAGAAAGAGACATTTCCTATAAAGAATTATTTGATGAGAGTTGCACAGAAGCTTTTTGTACTGGAACTGCTGCTGTTATAACCCCAATATCATCTGTATTTTTAGAAGGGAGAAAAAGAGTGTTTAACAACGGTGAACCTGGGGATTTAACTAAAAAAGTTTATGAACTTTTAAATGGTATTCAAAGATTAGAGATTAAGGATGAGTTTGGCTGGATCGTTAAGATATCATAAATTTTTACTTTTATAAAAAGACACAAATATAATAGATTCTTTATCTCTAATCTGAAATATATTTTATCATATAATCAAAAACTCTCTTAATATTATAACCCGTTTTTGATGATACATTAAAATAACCGATAATATTTTTATAGTATTTCCTTATTTCTAAGATATATTCATTGAGAAATGAATAATCATTGAGATTTGTTATATCACTTTTTGTACCTAAAATTAAAGTGGGTATATTTCCATAATTAGAAAGTTTTGTAATCCATTCATATACAGTATCAAGTGTATTTAATCGTGTTAAGTCAAATAAAATAAAAGCAGCTAAAGATCCATCGACAAAATCGTTTAATAAACTTCTAAAATGGTGTTGGCCAGCAAAATCCCACATTATAAAATTGTATTCAGTACCATTAACTGAAACACATTTAGAAAAAAAATCAACCCCTTTTGTTAAATCACAATCAATATTAAACTCATCATGAACTAAACGATTTAAAAAACAAGTTTTTCCTACACCACCATCTCCAGAAACGACAATTTTAACTGTTTTTTTCATGTTAACATTATCTATTTAGTAAAAAATATAAAAATAACAATAAAATTTGATTTCCGTAATAATAGAACAAAAAAAAACTTTTTCAAATTATCTATTCTTTCTAGGAATTGACATAAAGGTCAAATTAGGGAACTTTTCCAAACATAATGTTAAAAAGATTATTTTAAAGAAAACAATGGGAAAGTTAGTTCCTATTATATTTTTAGTAAAATGATATAAAATCTTTAATATTATTAAGAATATATCTTAACTGATTGAGGACTTAAAAAGTGATTCACTCATTGATAAAAGGTGTGCAAAATTGACCAATTATAAATCTCTTGTTAAAGATTTGCAAAAACATTATCCTGATGCATCAGAAGTGGTAATTGTAAATAGATCGGGTAAAATATTATATTCAACCGATAACTGGAATGTTAAAAGTGATATTAAAGATTTACTCTCAAGTTGGGGAAGTGGTAATGCCCAATTTGTGAATATAAATAAAATCAGGTATTCAATCCTTCAAATGGAACCCGAACGTTTTATTGGTACTAATCGGCATAAGAAAGGACATTTAGTTGGTGCCTCTACACCAGATGGAAATAATTATATGATTGCTCATATAAAGCCTAAGGCAAAAGGATGGTTTCATATGGCATATCCTGCCATAGCTAGAGCTGCTGCAATGATAGAAAAAGGTTCAAAATCGAAATTCATTGAGACTAAAGTTGATCTATCTAGTGAAAGTGAAGTGTATACACAAAATACAACACCTAACGCAACTTTAGAATATACAATGGTTGATCCGATCTTAAAAGCGGAAGTTGAAGGTTTTTTAGAATGGATTAAAAATCCTCAGGGTTTATCTAGTTATATCTCTTATTATTTGCAGCAAAATGATTATAATGTAATATCAAGACTTTCTAAAATTTATGACGAGCTATATAGAATTTGTAACAACTAAAATTATAATTAAATCAATCTTGAAAATTCCTTGATGGTAAAATATTCAATAAACAAATTTCTTGATCTAAGGTTAGAAAATGATAAGACAAACATTTATGTGAATAATGAACTATTTTTACAATGTAAATCCCTATTATTAGAAATCCCTATAAGTGAAATAGAATCTTTGGAAGAAATTTCTTCAATTAATGAGGTCATTGACAAATTAGATAAGAAAATAGGAGTTTCAGCAAATAAAGATGATAGAATTTCCCCCGAAATTCAATTCTGGGGCCATTGTTCAAATTTACAGGTGTGGTATGAAAATAATTATAATAGTTGTTTATTGCATTCAAATTTAGCTTTTCCATTATTGAAAAAATTAACCGAGGTAGGAGATATTATAGCAAAAAATGTATTTAAAGAAGAAATCGCTAAAAGATTTGAAGGGGGGCAATTAAATGTTATGCAATGCTTACTTTATAATGGGTATTTAGATTATTTAAATGAGGATGAGAAAGAATATATATTAGGTAAGTTAAGTGTTAAATTGCTTAAAATTCTGACTAACGAATTTAAAGGATTTATGAATTTTTCACTAATTAACTATTCAAAAATAAATATTATTATGGAATTGGCAACATTTATTGATTTAAAGTATAATAAATCGTTCCTCCTCCATATATTTGAAAAATTACCAAAAAACAAGAAAGAAAAATTTGCTAACGTAGTAATACTTCACTTAAACTACAAAGAATTCAAAGAATTTAAAATTTCATATGGAAAATTTTACATTTTTTTTCATCGAATTCTTAAATATTTTTATGATAAATATCCAAAGATTAGTGAATTATTAACATTTCTTGATTCTGGATTTTATAATGCTGATATGTCTTTATCTGAGAAGCTTGCTTATGGTACTTATCTTTTCTAACCTTTATATTAGTAAATCTTAACAATATAATTGACTAAGGCTTAATTTGAATTTTTAAAAAAAAATATAGAGAAAGAGCTATTTATATTAAATTTCTTCTCGAAGTTTTAATATTTTTTTCTTGAATTTTTTAATTCGGGGATCTACAATATTATAGACAAGAAAACTTTCAAGGATCTTTAACGCTTTCTGATAGTAATTTATACAATTAATAAAATCTCCATTTTTTTCAGCGTTTTCAGCCTTTTCAATATTATGATTCAATTCTATTTGTTTAGATTTACTTTCTAGATCAAAAATTTTTTGTGAAATTTTATTGATATCTTCTTTTAGATTAAATTCTTTTGCTATAAATAAGGCTTTATTGTATTCTTTATTTGTTGCTTGATATAAAAATTCCTTCTCAGCCGTTTTTCCTTTTTTCATAAACTCTTTTATCATTTTTTTTGCTGTTTCTTTATCCATATTTTCTATATTTTCCTTTAAATCATCAATATCACCATCATCGATAATAATGGATGATATAGGTTTTATTTTAGTGATTCTCTCATGATTTGCTTCTTGAAGTGTCTCGATTCTATTTATTATTGTTTCAATAGATGTAGGTACTATAATTCTTTTTTCTAATAACTGATAAATTTCATAGAGAACAATGTAAGGTTCGATTTGAACAATTTTTTTAAGCCTATTAAGCATATTATTAACAAAAAAAAATGATTTTAAACTAATTAACTCTTTTGCAAGGTTGATAATTGCTTTTTGAATTAAATTACTATTAATTTTTTCTAGCTCAAGTGGAGGAATTGAATGTGCTAGAGTCATAGGGAAAATAAGATCAATATAGAAAGACCTTATTATATTCTCAACCATGTCTTTAAAATCAATAGAACCACTACTTTGGAATTTAACAAACTCTTCTTTGAAATTATCTTCAAATTGGTCAAGAAACCGAAACACATTATTTCTCATTTCATCAGAAGCTTTATGGTCAAGAATTAAACAGACTCGGATATATTTTCCATCCTTAAGTAGTATATTAAAATTCTTATATTGAAATTCGTAAAATTGAGATTCAATTTTTGCTATATGGATTGATGTTTCACTAGATTCCGAAAAAGTAATATTCGCCTGTATAAAACCACTCAATAAACTAGCATCAATATCAACTCCAGAAACGTCATAATTTAATAACGTTAAGCCAGATTCTTTATCCATTATAATAATAGTCTTAATATTCAAAACATCAAGAAATCTTTGCCAGATTATATCTTGTTCTAATTTAAGTCTTTTTTCTTCAGAGTCTATTTCAAAAATTTCTAGATTAGAATCTATTTTAAATCCTAGTTCTTTTAATTTATTTTTAATACACAATGCACAGTCTTTTGCATTTTTTGGACATTTATTTTTTGAATATCCACAATTAAAACCAATACGATTAATCTGAAAATAAACCATTGAAATCACGATTAGCTATCAATAGTGAATTAAGAAGGAATAAACCCCGATAATCTCATTATATTAATGCAATATTTTTTGCTGTTTTATTTTTAGTAAATTAAAAATTTTTAAATTTATAGTAGTTAAATAGAAATAGTAAAAATATTTCTTGTAATATTTTCATAAATCTTAAAAAAAATTTATCTGTTTATTTTTCGATTCTTGAACTAAAATCCAAAAATTTTTAACTAGCTCTTCCAGACTAGGAAAATTTGGGATATTATGTTCAGCTAAAATGTTTGAAATTCTCTGAACTTCATCAT
>JBHLKV010000037.1:0-17332 GCA_048886305.1 Candidatus Hodarchaeota archaeon | reverse complement strand
TATAGATTTGTTATAATTCATGGAATCAATGAATATTCTTTTTAAAGAAGCAATTAAATCTAAAAATTCAGAGAAAATTAATAATTTTCTAATTGAATTAAGTAAAGATCCAAAAAAAGAGTATCTGACATTTCTTAGCTATTTTATTGATAATGTTAATCTCCCACTTTTTGAAAAAACTAGGTTAAATCTAATATTTGTATTAGGCGAAATCGGAGAAAAAATACAAATGGATGAAAAGTATCTCAAATTCTTAGAAGAAATATATTACAAATCCGATAGGTGGGTAAGAAATGAAATAATTCAGGCAATTGATAAAATTTCAAGAAAATCAGAATTACCAGAGCATTATCTTCAATTGATAAGATTTTCATTAACAGATGATTATGAACCTGTTGTAATTAATTCTCTAAATGTTTTACTTGGTCTAAAAAATCTTCCAAATCATATTCTGAAAAATGTTATACAAATTTTAAAATCTAAAAATTCCGAAATTATTCAAAAATGTTCCTTAATTTTACAAAGATTTGTTCACGATTCGAATCAATTATTTTACCTATTGAATGATTCAAATATGTACAGAAGTATTAAAAAAAATACAATTCGAACTCTACTGTTAGCATATTTTAAATCAGTTATTAACCTAGAACCTCTGAAAAATAAGATAGAAACTGCTAATTGGGATAGAGATTCAAAAGAGATATATATTAAAGAAATTGAGACTTTTGAAAGAATTTTGCTTAAAAATCTATAAGTTTTTAGATTTATTCATAATTTGCAAGAATATCTTCTAATTCTTCATAAGAAAAAATTATTTCATTAAATATCTTTATTAATAACTTTATTATCTCTCTCGGATTACCATTGGACTTATTGAATATATATTTTAAAACCTTTTCATTTAAAGGATAGTAAGAATCTGTATTTTCCTTAAGAAATTCAACATAATTTATTTTTTCGAGATATTGCTCCATTGCTTTCTTATAAAATTGATACACATCTTGTTCATCTAAACCTAACAGAAAGAGAGGTTCTTTTAAGAAAAACAAGAGTTTTCGATTTTTTTCTTCAATCATTGTTTTTATTTCTTCAAAGGAATCAATTGACTTTAGAGTAATAATAGTTCTTATGCCATGAATTTTTTGTAAATTTAAAATTTTATCAAGAATTTTTTTAGCGGTCCGAATTTCGGGTAAATTTCGATTTCGGTTCCCATAAAGCCAGCTAGGATCAAATACTTCTTCAATTTCGACTGTTTCATCTCCAGCAGCTTTCATCATAGAGAGGATTTTTTCGAAATCATCAATAAAAAGTACACTTCCTAATTTTGAGTTCTCAATCAGAATTTTTAACATTAAAAATGAATTATTTTCTTTCCTTAAATCATGAGATAAATTTAACCTTGATAATTCTCTTACATCCATTAATTCTCCAAGAAGCCATCTTTCTGCTTCAATTTTTTTATAAGGATCTAATTGATGAGCTGTAATTGCATTTATTACATCAATTAATTCCGTGCCATCGTCGAATTTTGATGCCCAATCTTCACAGGCCGTTTTTCTTACTTTATTAATATCTTCTACATGGAAAAATCCAAATTTTCTCTCTAATGCGCCCCAATTATTACATAATTGATTTGCAATGTATCTTAATGGTTCAACTCCCAAATTTTCAATAAATTCTGAATATGTATTGTAGTAGAATTTTTTATATACGTTTTCTAATGAAATATATACAGTATTATGATAATACAATTTATTTTTTAATGTCCAATATAAATGTGTCTTTCCAATTCCTACTTCTCCAATAATAGGTAAGATAAAATTCTCGTTATTCTCAATTATATCTATTATTGATTCTAAAAATTCTTGCCGTGATGGAACTAGGCTAAGCTCTTCCTTTAACTCACCTGTAGACACAAATTTTTTAAAAGGGGAGCCAAAAATTTTTAAGAAATACAATAGTTTTTGTCTTGAATTTTCGAAAAGTAGCATCTTTAATATTTAAATTTTTAATTCTTCTATTCCTAAGATAATTATAAACTCAACTACTTTATCATCTACATTAGCTAATGGTTCAAAACTAATGTTAAGATCATCCTTTTCATCTCTTCCTATAATCAAACAATCATAAAAGACAGGATCACCTTTGTCATTAATTACTACTCTATCAGCAACCAATACCCCATTTCTAATTAGAGCTACTGGATTTTTAAGAATTTCACCTTTAAAAAAATCAAGATGATTAATCCCTTGTTTATAATCATTGAAATACAATCCGGCAGTGTGTAATAAAGTAATGGTAAACGGAAATGCATCAGAAAATTGTCCTTCACTATAAAGTTCCATAATATCATTTGGTATTAAAACACAATACTCCAAGGCAGAATCCAATAGATTTTCCCAGGAAAAGTCAGATTTCCTGGAATACGCGGTCATAATTTCAGATATATCTTCAAATCCAACTAAAAGTCCTTGAGAAATATTAATTCCATCAGATTCTGTAATTTTAATATTATCAGAAAAGATAATTGAGTCGTTATATTTTGAAATAATTGAACCTGTGAATTCTCCAAGATTTTTGATTTCATTTATGGAATCATATAATATTATTTTATCCGCGTTATTCATTATTCGTATATTTATGTTGATGTTTTCTATAGTAAATGATATGAACTCTGAATGTTACAACATTAATCTTATATATTAAATTTTCCATATAATTTTAGGTAGAATATATTTATATAATAAATTAACTTCAAAAAAATGGGCTCAAATATCCTTTATCAAAACTTTTCGGAGTTATCAAAAACAGATTTACTCCAAAGAGCAAGTGAATTTATCTTTTCTACGGGATTAAATGACGGAGCTGCTAAATTAGCTAGAGCAAATATGAAATATGGATTAGCACAATTTCAAATTATTCAAGAGAAATATGGGTTTGAACCCAAAGCAACATTCATTTCTTCTCCAGATGAGACAATTTCAAGGAATAATTTCAGATGGAATTCCGGATTAGGTTATGGAGGGCGATTGAACTGGGGAGATGGCACTGAAAAACTAATTTTTCTTAATGCTAAACCTAATTGTTGTGGAATACTTGTTGGAGGTTTAGAAGAAGTTCCGGATCCATACGAGATTATCAAAAATATAGACGAAATAAAATCTAAAGAACTTTACCATAATGGTATTCTAATTAATTGGGATTATGGAATATCGAATCATTTTATCAATTGTTTAGAAACAAGAAACCTATCTGATATAGACCTCCCTCCCTATGTTTTTATGATTCATGGGAGTAGTCCAGAATTTAGAGATGATAAATATGGACTAGGACTTTATGTAGATAAATCAAAAACACTAAAAGAGCGTGCTATTGAAGAGAATACCAAATTTGGTAAACAACATATTCTTTTGGATTCTGATGCCAAAGAATATCTAGATTTCAATATGAAAGCCTTAGATTTTTCAAATAAAAAAAGAGAATTAATTGCTGACATTATTTTTGATTTTGGATATAAAACTATATGTAACCAGCCACATCAATTTCTTAAAGATTACAATAATATGTATTTAGGAAGTAATTGTACAGACATAAATTGTGAAGTTATAACCTCTAATATATTTCCAACAACACTAAGGGCAGATATAGCAGCATATTTATTTAATGGGAAAACAAATTTCACTGAAACAACGCTTAAGAATGTAAATCTTTTGGATAAAGCTGAGAAATTAGAACATTTAGATTTATTAACAACCGCAAATGTACTCCCCCATGGAGGAGGTTATCTTTTATCAGACATTATAGAAGTTCAAGACGTACTTGAATATAAAGATCAAAGATATTTTGTTACTTCTTTAAAATCAAATATAAGTAGATTGAAAATAATTAGAAATGTTAGAGAATTACAATTTGAATATAGAGGGCGTGATATTGTTCTTAAAACAATTCAATTGGATCTTGGAGAAATTATTGCTCGATTGAATCCTTTATTCTCCTTAAAATTATAAGAAAAAAAATAAGCTCCTTTATTCAACTTTAGCACCAGAAGGTAAATCCTTATCTGGTGTTAGTATAGATACTTTATCACCTTCCACAGCAGCAAGTAGCATCCCTTCGCTTAAAATTCCTCTTAATTTTCTTGGTTCTAAATTAGTCAAAATCACAATCTTTTTACCAATTAATTCATCAGTTTTATAGTGTTCTGCTAAACCAGCTACTAAAGTTCTTTTTTCAGTTCCCAAATCAACAGTGATCTTATATAGCTTATCTGCTTTCGGAACTTTTTCAACATTCTCAACTAAGGCAACCCTTATATCTAATTTTTTGAATTCTTCATAAGAAACCAATTTTTTAACACCTTTTTTTCCTTTATTTTTTCTAATTTGAATAAGTTGTTCTTTTAATTCACTTATCTCTAATTTTTGGAAAATTGGTAATGGAACTTTAATTTTATGCCCTTCTTTAAGAACATTCTCATTTATACTATTCCATGACAAATGATTTAATTTTTCTGGAATATTTAAATAATCAAGAATTTTTTCAGATGTATCAGGAATGAATGGAGCTAATAAAATTGCTAATGCATATACAGCTTGGGCACATAAATTAAAAACGTGTCCGGCAGCATTTTTATCTTTTTTAATTAAATGCCAAGGTGCTTTATTATTTAAGTAAACATTTCCATCTCTCCCAAAGTTCACAATTTCTCTCAAAGCTCTTCGTAATTCAAAATTATCTAATAATTCTCCAACTATATTACCTATTGTATTTAACTTAGTCACAAATTCTTTATCATTATCATCGTATTTTATCTTGATAGGAATTGTACTATTGAATTGTTTATTCAAAAATGTTAATATACGATGAATGAAATTGCCTATAACATCATTTAAAGTTTTGATATTATTATCAAATTCAGACCAAAGAAATGATGTATCACTTTTTTCAGGTCTATTATAAATCAAATTAAAACGCCAATAATCTAATGGAGCTAATTCAAGTGCTTCATCAATCCATATTCCAATTCCTCTAGATTTTGAAAATTTTTCATTTTCATACATCAGAAATTCAGTAGATGAAACATTATAAGGTAGTACTAACTTCTCTTTCTCGGTTTTATCATCGTTATAAGCCATTAATAGCCCAGGAAATACAATTAAATGGAAAATAATATTATCCTTTCCAATAAAGTATACCGTTTTTGTATTATCATCTTTCCAAAAGTATTCAAATTTATTTGGTTGATTAATTAATTTATCTGCCCACTCCTTTACAGCAGAAACATAACCTAAAACAGCTTCAAACCATACATAGATTGTTTTATTATCAGCTCCTTTAAATGGCGCTGGAATACCCCACTCTAAATCTCTTGTAATTGCTCTTTCGGGAAGTCCTTCTGCAATACTATTTAAGCACATCTGTCTTGCATTCTGAGGAATGATCTTGTTATCTTCTATTAACTTTTTTAAACGATCCTGTAATTTCGGGAAATTTAGATACCAATGCTTGGTGGTTTTTATTTCAGGTGTATTGTCACATATCACACATCTAGGTTTTTTTAATTCAAGAGGTGTTAGCAACTTTTGGCAGTTATCACATTGATCTCCTCGTGCATCTTCAAAACCACAATGCGGACATATCCCTTCAACAAATCTATCCGGAAGAAAAAGATTGTCTTTCTCACAGTAAAGCGATTCAATCTCTTTTTCTAAGATATATCCATTTTGTTGAACATCAAGATAAAACTTTTGGACAAATTTAATATGTGTAGGATTATGGGTGATTGTATAGTTATCATAAGAAATTTTCCATTTTTTGAATAAATTTTTGGTGATTTCATGATTTCTAGTAGCTAATTCTTCTACAGGCACATTCTCCTTTTTAGCTGCTACAGCAACGGGAGTTCCATGGGAATCTGAGCCTGAAACAAAAACAATTTCATCTCCTTTTAATCTTAGGTATCGAGCGAAGATATCTGCAGATAAAACACTTCCAATCATCGTTCCTAAATGGGGAATAGCATTCACGTAAGGCCACGCTGAAGTAATGACCCATTTAGTTTTGTTAATTGTATTCAATTTAAATTCACCTCCAAATCTGATTAATAAAAAGAAGGATCTCTTAAATATTTTAAATAAATAGGATTTAAAATGACTTAGTCAGATGTAATTTTAGCACCACAATATCTACAAGCTTTGATTTCATTTTTCATTTTTTCGAGGCATGGCTCATGATAATAAGAGTTACACATTTTACATTGATAAACTTTAAAATCTCCTAAAAAGATACTATGGCAATATGAGCAAGAATGATCAATTCCATCTACATTTTCCTCTGGTATTAATATCATCTTTGTAGTTTGATTTTTATTATCCTCTAATATAGTTATTTTTTGATCAGTGTCAACTTTTTCTTCTATTAGTTTTAGTGTAGATTTTGGTAATTCTAACAGAAAAAAACAAAAGGGGCATCGAAATACTTTTTCGGTATATTCCGTTTTTTTTGCCCACATTGCAGCACAAGATAGATGCATAGGTCTACCACATGATGTGCAATATCTTCCTTCTGAAAAAAAATCTGATCCTGTTAAAGGAGCTTTAAGAGAATGGCATATTTGACATTTTTGCTGACTTCTGTCTTTACCACTCATCATTAGACTAATTTCTAAGACAGTAGGTCTCCTCAAAGGAAGGGCGATTTCGCTAATCAGAGGGGGAATTTTGTTTTGCTTATCGGGAGAGAAATAATCTACTTCATCCTTTAATTCTTTTTTTGAAGCGTAAGATTTTCCAGCATTTATTAATTCTTTTGAATTATTGAAAAACCCAAATTTTCCATTCGTATTCTTAGTTATCCTTTCTAATATTCTTAATTGGTATTCTTGTGTCACCCCCAATTGGCAAACATCGATATATATTCCCAATCCTTTAGCAATATTAAGTATTTGTCCTATCTTTATGGGATCAATCTGTAATTTATTATCACTTATTATGAAAATCCTTGGTACTTTCCCGCTTATTTTTCGCATTTCTTCAATAAGTATTTGCATAGCAAAAGCTAATCCATCATGTAAACGTCCTTTACCTGAGATTTGAATTTTTGTCAAAGATTCTATTAATTTATCTGAATCGTAAGCAAAGGAGATTAATTTTTTAGGAGTTTCCCCAAAAGTTAAGATCGAAATCCTATCTTTTAAATCAATTGATAATTTGGATTGAATGAAATTCTTTGCTGCCTGAAGCTGAACTATAAGTCTATTAGGTTTAAAGTCTCTTCTTAACATAGACCTTGAAGTATCAAGAAGAAGGATTGTATCCTCTATTTTAAAATCCTGCAAATTTTCTCTTATATCTTCATTTTACAATTAATAAATAATAATGACTTTAATCATTTTACTTTAGAAAATTATAAGCAAATAAAGTATATACTTTAATTGCATTTATAAAATCTTGAATTTTAATCGATTCATTAGTAGTATGGGCAAGTGTTGCATCTCCTGGACCAAAAGCAATAGTTTGGGGACAATAATTATTATTACGGTAATATTTAGCATCTGTAGCTCCAGGAGAAAGAATATAGACTGGTTCTTGCCCATAAATCTTGTTTATTATGTTAGTTAAGCTTTTTATATTTTGAGAATTTTCCCATCCTTCCCAATATGAACTTTCTCCAAAACGTTCTACATCAATATATACAAAGAATTCTTCAGGATCTCCTATTGGCTCATTCTTTACTTCATATCCTAACTCATTTTTAATCATTTTTTCTAGAGCATTAATTATCATTTCTACTGATTGCCCTGGTAATAATCTGAAATCAATGATTGCTTCACATTTATCAGGAATTACGTTTTCTTTTATCCCTGCATTAATGATGGTAAATGTTTTTGTGAATTGAGTCATTGCATCAAATAGAACTTGAAGTGCTTTCTGTTCATTCAAAACTCTTTCAAATGCTTCCTTACTTGGGAATAGTTTGCTAAAAATTATTTTATATTTATCATAAGATATCGGAGGTTCTATTTTTGGCATGTATTTATCCATTTTATCTAGATTTAAAATTATTTCACTCATCATATTAATAGGATTTTTACCCATAGAAGGCATCATAGAATGCCCTAAAATACCATTTGTTACAATCTTCAAGTGGAGGTGTCCTTTTTCGCCAACAAGAATAGAATTACCTAACGGTTCCATACCTGTCATTTCTCCAATAACTACTAAATCGCAATGAATTGATTTTAAGTGATTTTCTAAACACCATCCTGTTCCTAATTTACCCCCTGTTTCTTCATCAGCAACAGCATTGATTATTAAATTTCCTGATAACTTTATCCCCAATTTTTTAAGAATTTTTAGAGATATTATCATTGCTGCTAATCCTGCTTTCATATCCACAACTCCTCTCCCAAAAAGCTTGGTCCTTTTTTTGCTTCCCTTAAGAGTAGCAGATAATGGCGGATATTTCCATTCCTCTTCATTTCCAGGAGGAACTACATCCATATGTCCATTATAAAGAAGATTTTTTTGATTAAAATTATCGTTTAGATAAGCTAACAAGTTTGCTCGATTATTTCCAAAAGGGAATACTTCACATTTTATATCCATGTCCTTTAAGTAGTTCTCAATCTTTAAAGCGACATTTTTTTCATTCCCAGGAGGATTGTAAGATTCAGCAATAATTAGTTCTCTTAAGAATTTGATGTATTCTTCTTCATTTTCGTCTATTTCTGTTAAAATTAATTCTTCACTCATTCAAATTCCCTAATTAAGAATAATCTTTTAATTAATTTTTAGAGAAATTATGAAAGTTTAAAATATTTTGTTATATCTTAATTCAAATTAAAAACTTTAAAAAATTTAGGAAATTTTAATATTTTTAATTAATTTAATTATCAAAAATTAGATAGTGCAGTTGATTTATTGATTCGACGTAAAAAAGAAATAAAGCGCATTTTAGTCGTGGTATTTCTCATAAGTTTAATATTTTTAACTAATCTGCAAATTCTATCAAATTTAAATTTAGAAGAAAATAAAAATCTTGAGAATGAAGAAATAGAGACTTTACCAATAAGTAGTGATATAGATGATATTATTACTAATACTGGAGACCCTCAAGATGTTCGGATTTACACAAGTAATACATCTGAAAATACTAATGATAATCAGGACTATTTCGAAATTCCATCACTCTCTTCGGAAGATATGTTTCTCACATATGGAGATTTTAATTTTACATTTCAAAATAATTACACAACGGAATATATAGTAGAGGATGATAGTGCTCTTTATGCAAATGATTTTATCTTTTATCAATATAATCCGAGTACAACATACTCTGGAATAAGCATAAATGTTGGATCATATATAGGAGGAAGTTTTAGTGATCTAACAGATATTAATGATAACACGTATTACCATATTGGATCTTCGTCTGGTGTAATAAATTTTACAATCGATGCAGGTTATACAGGGAGAACATCTACACCCTATTTCTTTCCATTCAACAGATCAAAAATCTTAGGTTTTATCGCATCATTGAGGTTAAGTGCTCATTTATTAGATGCAAACTTAACTATTAGAATGTATGATGATACTAATTCTAATTGGGTAACTGTGGAGGATGCAATTTCAATAGAAGGTGATTCGATTATTCGAACAATTGAGAATCGATCTACCAACACAAATTTAAACTTTATTGACTCAACAGATAGTGTTTATATTCAATTCATTTTTCAACGTTCTGATCTTGGATATTTCGAAATTAGAGCGCGAAGATTTGATATGCGAGCGATTTATCCCCTTGATTTGCCAATTACAAACCAAGAATATGTTGCATTAGAATTTGATTTGAGAGGAGAAAAGTCAACAGTTAATGGATTTTATGCTTGGATTCGCACATTAGATGTTCAGGAAGCAAATAATGCTGAGTTAAATATAACACTTTATAAAGCAAATGGAACTATAATTCGAGATTCTGATCTATACCCAACTGGTAATAACTTTCGAACAATTTACGATATACGACCTGATTTAAGTCTGGATTCTTTAATTGATTCTTTTATAATTAGTTATAATGGGGACGACTTATCCTATTTCTCATTTAATACAGATAATACTAAGGATTTAGATTTATATAATTATTTCATAGTCATTAAGTCAAATATTTCTAATCCAATCTATAGCTTAGTTTCCCTCCCTTGGACGGGTTTCGGAGATGATAGAACAGAGCATCAACTTAAAACTACTGAAAATGATGGTAATACATGGGAAAATGCTAAAAAAGAACTTATATCAGAGGTTCTTTTTACTCCACAATTAGATGCGAGTTCTTTTAAATTAAATGTAACTCGGGGATATATGCCCTCCGATTTTGGAGATGATGGTTTAAAGATCCAAGATTATTCTATTGAAAATGTAGTCAATAAATCTAAAACACCCTATTTGGAATGGGGTATAGGACGATGGAATTATACATTTCCAACTCCTATTGATGATAATGTTGATCGATTCCAAATTGATCTCTCTTGGAATAAATCTATTATTATGGGTTTCAAATTTAATGTTTCATCATATTCAGTAAATGCCTATTGGGTTGAAGGTGCCACTTCCACTTATTATGCAAGTTATAATGAAGCCCCAAAATGGACTTTTGAGTTTAATTTTATAATAGGAAGTCCAAATTTTAATGATTGGAATTTTAACGAGTTTTGGATCGTTTATAATGATTATTTCACTGCGAATAATTTAACAAAACCGGGTGAGATAGAAATATTACCTGACGTGGGAGGAGAAACTGAGTTAGTTGCGGGTTCATACCAAAAAAAGGTTGTAGTAAACGCAACTGTTGCTAATATTGGAGGTATTTATTCTTTGAATTTAACAAGTTTCAATTTCGTTTCTCAAATGCATAGTTATATTGATTATTATGGTATTTTATGGGAATCAAATGGTTTTATGTATGGAGATGATATAACTGTAAGTATGGATATACAAGATAATCATCATAACGCTCCAAATCCCTTAAATGGATATGCTAAGGTAACTTTCTTTGATCCAAGTGGTAATGAAGTACCCTTGGCAGAGTTAGAATCTTGGAGTGGAAATATTCAAGATTCCTTGCTTTCATATGATTTTAACAATGATACTATTTTTTCTGTTGATACAAGTATTTCTGAGTTTGGAGAATATCATTTAGGATATTTTTGGGAAAATGGTTCTGCTGTTGGTTGTAATAAAATTACTATTTACATCAATTATTATGATCTTATTTTAGAAAGTTGTGAATATTCAAACATTACAAAACAAAATATTCTTAGTGGAAAGATACTGGAAGACAATAAAGTATTTGATAATTATACAATATTAATTGCATCAATAAATGAAACAACAGGAATTTCACAACCCGGTTTTTATCCTATTAACAATTCTGAATTAGATGAGCAAATAATTTATGAGATTGGAGGCAATGAATTTCCTATTTTAATTGAATCTTTTATGCAAAGTCAAGACATCTTAAACCCAAACGAATTAGTTAATATAAAAACAAATATCTCCAATATGCACGAATTTATCCCTATTGATATATCTGTTAATGTCAAATTAGTATCTTATATTAATGAAGAGTGGATTATCGCGGAAGCAACTTCAAGTATAGTTAGTCTAAATTTTTCAGGGCATCCAGATGATTCATATGAATTTGATGTTGATTTAACAATACCATCATTGAATATCGTTTCAAAAGAATGGGAAGGCGTGAATGCCCCTGTCAGGTTAGGGGGTGCTAAAACATTGGTTACTATCTATGTTGAAAATGATATTGCAGGAGTATTTGAAAGCAGCTATTATTCACTGCTTAGTAATGAAACAAGCAATAATTTCGATGGAAATATATTAGCTTTAAGAATTGCTGAAGAAACTCGAGGTTGGTCCATTTTAAATGGTTTTGATAGAGATGAATGCTTATATCTGCCAGATCAAACGTCATTTTTAGTCAATATAATAGATAGAAATTATGTAAGCTCATATAAACAATTTTATTATCAATTTTCCCTAAATCTTAATAGTAAATTTAGTAATATTGTTATTGATCCTGAAAATCCCATTAATGGACAGGTTTTTAATCTTAGTTCTGTTTTAACTACTGAATTTGGAGAAATATTGGCAAGTGAAAATGTATCTTGTTACCACTATGAATCTGATTCATGGATTTATCTTGACTCAGAGTTTACAGATATTAATGGTTCTACAACATTTTTAATTGATACCAAAATCCTTACATTCGAGGATGAAATATTACTAAAACTAAATTGGGATGGTGATTCCTTAATAAATGGGGTATCTAAAAATGTAACGGTAAGTTTATTCATACAATCCAATAATCTTTCATTATCGATTCGACAAAATGATGTTCTTATCTATAAGAATAGAGATACAACAATATCTATTACTTTGAATAACATAGGAGAATCTATTTTGCAAATTTTGGAGATCGATATTCAAGTCAATGATGGGCTACAATATTCAATCGTAGAAATAGATCACATAACATTAAATCGGTTTACGCCTGGAGAATCTTCTCTTGTAATAATTAAGATAGGAATACCTAACATTAAAAAATTAAATATTTCAATTTCCATTACTGCCCAAAATATCATAACAGACGAAAATATTACCGTTAGCAAACATGAGATTTTTAATGTATTTGATCCTCCCTTCTATGATTACTTTATTGATTATCTAATTTTACTAATAATAGGTTCGTTTGGATTGATTTGGATCATTGCTTTATTGTATTCAAGGAGAATTAAAAAGAAAATTGAAACCCCAATTGAAGAAATAGCCAAAAAGAAACCAAGAAAACCTGAATATGTATTGGTGTCTGAGTTGAAAAAAGAACCTACAAAAAAACCTAAAAAACTTACTCCCATACCTAAAAAAGTTGCTGAAGAATTAGAAGAACCTAAGGAAGTTAAAAAGAAAAAAGTTACTGATTTGGATTCTTTATTGGAAGAAAAGGGGCTAAGTGACAAAAAGAAAAAAACTAAAAAATAATTCTTTTTCGACCTAAATGACTATTTTTTTGTAAGAAAAATAAAATTATAAATTAGAAATTGAAATCAAATTACGTTTAAGGAGGCCTAAAGAGGCTTTACCATCAAGGCCTGCTAGAGCAATTAATACATTCTTGTCTGAACCACCTACTAAAACCGCAAACCCATTCTCAAGCTCAATAGTTGTAGTTTTTAAACCACCTTTTCCAATGTCGTTTCCTAAATTATTAGAATCCTTGATTATTGCAGCACACGCTTTTGCAATTTTCCCATGATCCATTTCAGTTATGGTCTGTCCAACTAATACTTTCCCTTGTGAATCAGCTGCAATCAAACCTTCACACTCAGGAACTATATCCATTAATTCTGCTAATTTTTTTTCAAGTTCTTTTTTATTCATAAAAATACTGCTCTTGTAAAATAATTTTTATCGTTTTGAATTCTGAAATAATTTACTTTGATTGGTTAAGATATTATCTTAAATATATATATAATTTAAAGAAATTTAAACTTATCAAATATATAAAAAAGGAAAATTGAAAAATTAACACTTTGTAAAATTTATTTTAGAATAATTAAAATTAGGTTCTCCTCTAACGCCACCATAGTTTCACCTTTAGAAGTTTCTAATCGAATGAATTTCAATGTCCCCTCTTTTAATGCATCAACAACCTGCTTTCCTTTACCGATGAGTGATGTAACATAAGCAGCTACTTCTTCACTTAAATCAATCTCCATATTCGAATCTATCGGCAATCCCGATGAATCACAAATGATAACTCCGCGAATTCCCTCTCTTTCCTCGAAGCGTCGGATGATTGCTTTCACTTCTTGTCGATTTATAATAGTCAATCACACCTTTTAGAAAATTATAATCTAATTTTTAATATTATAATAGATTTAATATTTTTAAAAATTTATATTAAAGATATTCTTTCTTCAAAAAGACTTAATATTTTTACAAATTAAAATGGAAATTATTGAAGCTATATATATAATTAATGGAGAAAATCAGCTTATCTTTTCTTATGAAGGTCTTAATGACCGAGCTGATAACTTTGATTATTCCAACATAACTCGCTTTTTTTCTGTAATTAAAACTTTTGCTTTAAAGATTGGAGAGAAAGAAGCTAAGATTATTGAACTTGGAAATAGTAAGATATTCAAAACATTGGATGATGAGTATAATATTGAAGTTATTTTAAAATGCAATAAAAATGTAAAAGAAAAAAAAGCTTCAATCAATTTAACAAAAGTTCTAAATTATTTTATAAATTCATTTATCGGATATTTTAATTCCTCCACTCAAGAAAAAAAAGAGAGAATTGAATATTTCATAAAAGAAATATCATTTATGTTAAGTAAAAGAGGAAAGATGAATTACTTTCTTGAAAATATCAAAATTTTTCCTTAGCTTATAAAAAGAATTGCTTAAAAAAATTATTTGCTCGTTCTTCTCCTATTGTAGATAAACCCATATGACCTGGACACAAAAGAAATTTATCTGTGAGTTCTGGATTGTACATAATTTTCTGTTTAATAGATTCAAATAACTGATGTTGACTTCCGCCACGAAGATCTGATCTTCCTACACTTCTTCTAAAAATTAGATCTCCTGAAAATAATATTCCATCAATAGTTTGACCATTAAATTGTTTAACATCTTTTGAATAGAAACATAATCCCCCTGGAGAATGTCCTGGAGTCTCTAGTACATTAATTAGAATGTCACCTACTCTTAAATTATCTCCTTCTTTTAACCATTTATTAGCTTCTTTTTGGGTATATATTCCAGAGTCATATTCTTTCTTGTTGTACATTAAAGGGATTTTATAATATCGTAAAACTTTACCAATCCGCATTGAATGATCATAATGTCCGTGTGTTAATAAGACAGCTATAGGTTTTGCATTTAAATTTTCTATTGTATTAATTATTGAGTTTGCATCATCACCAGGATCAATGATTACAACTTCTCTTGTAATCTCTGAACCAAAAATATAGCAATTTGTTCCCAGTGGGCCAACGACAAGTCTTTTAAATATCAATATCTTTATATCCTTTAATCTGAGATTTTAGTTTTGAATTGAAAAGAAAAAATGAAAAAGTATTTAATTTAATTATTGGTAAATACCAGTTTTATGATTTTTACTAATTACTTTTAATCAAATCACTGATTTCATGTAATTTCTTATAAACATCCAAGCCTTTCTCGGTAAGTTTAATGTATTTTACCTTGTTATTATGTTCAATTTCAATAAGACCCTTCTTAATTAGATCATCTTTCACTCTAAAGAATGAATTATAGTATGAGAATTTGTTCAGCTCATTATAAAATGTGTGTTTATCTACTTTATGGTCTTTAGATTGCATTAGGACTTGGAAAGTGTCCCTGAACCCTTTCTTTTTAAGGAAAAAAATTAAATCTTGAAATGTCAATTCTTCTATACCTAATTAAATAATTAAATTTATACTAAATTGTAATTAGAAAAAAATATGAATATTAAAAAAGCTTTTGATTATTTTTAAAAATTATTACTAGTATTGATCAAAGAATTTATTAATCTAAAAACAAGTCGCAATTTATTAAAATGGTTTTAAAAACACATTTCACTGAATTAATTAAAATAATTAAAAATATCACTAATTTTATTTAGAAGTTATGAGAATCGGAGGAATTATTGATATCAGTACTAAGGACATTCCTAATAGATCTTCAATGGTAATTTTTACAGTTGGTTGCAATTTGAGTTGTAGTTTTTGTCATAATAAATACCTTTTACAACCAAATGTAGGAAAAGATACGGATATTAATGAAATTTTTAAACTGGTTAAGAGTAATCTATTAATTAGTGGGGTTAGTATTAGTGGAGGAGAACCTACACTTCAAGAAGATTTGATACATTTATGTAGAGAAATTAAAAAAATTGGCAAGTATTTAAGTTTAGATACAAATGGGACGAAGCCTCATATTATCGAAAGATTACTTCCTTATATTAATAGAATTGCTTTAGATTTAAAAGGACCATTAAAAAAAGAACGATATAATGAAATTACTGGTGGAATTGTTGATCCCAACAGAATTATTGAATCATTTAATCTGGTAAATAAACAAAAAGATATTGATTTTGAAATTAGAACGACATTTGTGGAAAACTTAATGGTGCCAGGTGATATTCATGATATAATTGATTTTCTTAAAAAAAATGAATTTAAGGGAACCTTTGTACTTCAGCAGTATCAATACTCTGAGGGTGTAGGAGAGGATTTAAAATTTGTTTTTCAAAAACCAGATCATTTATTTTTACTCGATATCCTTAAACCTTATAAGGATGTAAAACTACCATTTAAAATATTCCTAAGAGATGAAATTGTAGGATATTCTAATATAGATAATTTATTTGAACAAACACTTGATGATTTATAAATGAATGAAAAAGAAATTTTGGAAGTAATAGAATCTTGTATTGATTGTAAATCATGCATGGATTCATGTGATACTTATTCTGTCACCCAAGAAGAATTTAAATCCCCAAATGGGCGATTAAAGATTTCTAAAAAAGTATTTAGAAATGAAAATTTATCTGAAGAAGAACGAATTGGATTATATACATGTACTTTATGTGGGATATGTGATCGGACTTGTCAGCAAAATATTCCTATTGCAGATATTATTCATTCAGCCAAAATGAAATTAGTAGAACAGAGTAAAGCACCTTTAGATATTCATAATAAAATTATTAAGGGAATTATTGAAAAGGATAATAGTGTTAATGGAGATCCTGAAAAGCGGTTAGACTGGATTCCAGATATATATCGAGATACTGAGCTCTTTGAAAACGAAGATTGTAATACATTATTATTCTTAGGATGTATGTCTTCTTTTCGGGTAAAAGAAAGTGCTAGTGCATCATATGAACTTCTAAAAATAGGAAATTATGATTTCAAGATTTTGGAAAAAGAACCTTGTTGTGGTGAGTATATCTATTCTGCTGGAAATCTTAATTTAGCAAAAAAATTGTTTCAAGAAAATATTGAGTTGTTCAAAAAAAATAGAATAAAAAGAATAATCGCCACCTGTGGAGGATGCTTATATGCTTTTGATAAAGTTTATCCTAAATATTTCAAAGATTTTAATATTGAAGTTAAACATGTAATTGAAGTTATTCATGAGTTAGAAAGGGAAGGGAAAATAAAATTAAATTCTCTTGCTAAATCGATAACCTACCATGATCCCTGTAGGCTTGGTAGAAAATATGTAAATGGTCCCTTATACAA
>JBHLKV010000036.1:0-17553 GCA_048886305.1 Candidatus Hodarchaeota archaeon | reverse complement strand
TTAACAGCAATTAAGGATCTAATTCTAAATTTAAAGAACACTCCAATAGCTTCCCTTAACAAAAATATTGATAAAACATCCAAAGATTTGAATTATTTTAAAGAGGATTTTGAGTTAAAGCTACAATCAATATTAAAATTAGAAAAAGAGGAAAAAAATCACAAATAAAAACCTTAATTAGAAAAGAAGAAATTGTGAATAATAATGCCTAAAAAAGATATTGTTAAGGAAGTGACTCCAAAGATAATTCAAAAATTAGTAGATCAAGTTAATCAACTTGAAGAGAATATTGGATTAATCACTAATGAACTTAAAGAAAATGTAGAATTCATAAAAGAAAATATTAGAAAAATAGAAAATGAGATTGCCATATATAAAGAACGAACTGAAGAAACGATTAGAACCCAAGAAGATATCATTATGAGTATGGTATATAAATTTAATGACCAATTTTTACAAGAAAAAAATAAAATCATTGCTGATTTAGAATCGGTCAAGACTCAATTTGATGTACTGAAAATTTCGTTTACTGTCAATGAAAATCAACTTTTAGAGAAATTAAGAACCATGATAAGGGAAGAATTAAAAAATGTAATTACTGGTAAAGAAGATGAAATATTAATGAAACTATGGATCGATGAATTGAAACGCATTATTACTAACTTTGAAAATTTGAAAAAAGTTCACCCTAAAGAATTTAATTTACAAATTGAAGAGATATCTAACACCATTGACATATTCAAGCAAAAACTTCAAGGTTCTTGAAAAACCTTAATCATAAAGATAGAAATAACATATTTAATTCTGTATTTTAGGAGGAGTAACATATACTTTACGCATTCCTTCCAATAGAGATATAGCATTTTCAGGACAAAAGTGAGCACAAACTCCACATCCTATGCATAATTCTGCATTTCTTTGTGCTTTATTATCATCATTTAGTTCAATAGCCTTAACAGGACATTTTTCTACACATATACCACATCCAACGCATAAACTCTCATCTATGGATGACAAATAATTATTTGAATTTATCATAGAGATAGCACCTTTTCTCCACATCCCAAAAGTTTCGCAACAGCAAGAACAGCAGTTACAAATACTTGTCTCATCTCTGGTAATGTCTTCATGAGGGTGAAAAGCTTTATGGACTAAACCAGCTTTTTCAGACTCTTTTAAAATTTTAAGTGCTTCGTCCTTAGTTATCATTCTTGCAAATCCTTGCTCACTTGTATAGCGAGCAGATTTACCAAACGTAAAGCAATTTTCCCTAATATTTGTAGTTTTACAAGGATTTCCTAATAAATCTTTATGATTTCGACAAAAACAATGACCTACAGCAATATCCTCAGTCTTTTCTATAAGTTCTTCAATTTTTTGTGTTGGCAATATTTTCTCTTCAGGGACACTAATCTCTTTATTAATAAAAATATTAAGATCTTCGCCTGTAGTAGTTTTATCTAATATAGGTACAGTTCTATCAAATGGAGGGAAATTTTTAAATATTGGAACTATAGTATCAAAATTTTTTTGAACAAAACTTATTAATTCAGCAAATAATTTGGCAAATAACATTGCTAATTTTTCATTTTCATCAGAAATTTCGCGTTTTTGCATAAAAGTATATTCAAAGACTCCAATCATAAGTATTGGCATTAATCTATATACCATTACACCTTTTGAACTGGGTTGATTGAATATTAAACCAATCTTTGATAATTTATTCACATGCATCTTGATCTCATCTTCAGACATTTTGCTACTTTCTTTTAATTGCTTCATAGTTTGAGAAGTATTTCTTCTGAATGCAGTTATAAAGGGTAATTGTTCTTCATCAATTAAGAGCTTCAATAATTCAATCATAGTATCATTTATAGGAAATGGAATAAAACCAGCTTTAACAATTGTTCGTGCAGCTTTTCTATATTTTTCATCTACCATTATTATCCCCTAACTTTAATTAATAACAAATGTGTTTATTGAAAAGTAGAGTTAATTATGATCTTAATATTTTTTGATTTTTTCAATATTTCATAACATGAACAATAATCAATGGTTAATAATTAACATTAAAATTATTTGGTAATCTAAATAAATTAAACTGATAGCTAATATAATTTCTAAATACAATTCTAAAATGTGTTGAGGATTTATGGTTAATTGTCTAATTATTGGTCATGGTGCTAGAGAGCATGTGATTGGAGAATCTTTAGTACGTGGAGGTGCGACTTTATATTCTTTTATGAGTTTTAAAAATGCTGGATTAGAAGATTTGAGTAAAGATATAAAAATTCATTCAGAATCCGATTTCAAAGAAATTGTTGAATTCAGCAAAAATAAAAAAATTGATTTTGTGGTTATAGGACCAGAAGCTCCTTTATGTGTTGGGATTGTCGATGCTATTGAAAAGAATGATATTCCCTGTATTGGTCCTAGAATTGAAGCAGCTCAATTAGAAGGTTCAAAAGTGTTTGCCCGCTATTTACTTGAAAAATATAAAATTCCATCTAATGTGAGAAGTAAGATGTTTGACTCTATGGATGGTGTAGAAAATTATATTAAGGACATGGGAAAGGAACATATTGTAATAAAACCAGAAGGTTTGACAGGGGGAAAGGGAGTGAAAGTTTATGGTGATCACCTCTTTTCAAAAAAGGAAATTTTAGAATATTGCCAAGAATTAATAAATAAGAAAAATCGGTTTCTTATAGAAGAGAAATGTGAAGGAGAGGAGTTTACATTACAAACCTTTGTAGATGGTAAAAATGTAGTAGGATCACCTTTAGTTCAAGACCATAAGAGGGCATATGATGGTGATAAAGGTCCAAATACGGGAGGTATGGGCTCATATAGTATGGAAGATCATCTGTTGCCTTTTATTACTCAGGAAGATGTTAAGATGGCATTAGAAGATATGAAAAAAACTATAGCGGCTGTGAAAGCTGAAACGGGTGTAGAATATAAAGGATTTCTCTATGGTCAATTCATGAAAACAGCAAAAGGATTAAAACTGATTGAATACAACGCAAGATGGGGTGATCCCGAGGCAATGAATGTTCTACCGTTGCTTGAAGCTAATTTTGTAGATATATGTTGGAAAATTATTGACAGAAATTTATCTGGGAATATTAATTATGATAAAAAGGCAACGGTGTGTAAATACCTAGCTCCTGAAGGATATCCAGTATCTCCAAAAAGAGATCAAATAGTAAAAATTAACAAGGAAAAATTAAATGAAATCGGGGCAAAATATTATTATGCTTCTGTATATCGAGAAGGTAATAATATTTATACGACAACATCAAGAGCAATGGGAATCCTAGGGATTGCTAACACACTTGAAGATGCAGAAAAAATAGCCGAACTTGGTGTCGGCTGTATTGAAGGCAATTTGTTTCATAGAAAAGATGTGGGAACATTAGACTTGCTCCAGAAAAGAATTGATCATATGAATTCTCTCTTGAAAAAATGAATCTATAAGAAAAGTTTAATATTTTATAATCAACACATTATAATAATATCCTATTTTATTCTTACTTGAAGTATGTCCGCTTATTCTAAAAATGCTAATTTTAATGAACTGATTCGCCTATTATTTAATAGTTATGACTGGCAAAAAAGAGCCGAAGCCGCCAGAAAGTTAGGGCTTTTAAAAGATCCACGCGCATCAAATTTATTGTGGAGGGCTATTAAATCAGAAAAAGAATACATGGTAATTAATAGAATAATCGAAGCAATGGGAAGAATAGGAGACGCCAAAGTAACTTTAAGCATAATTGATATTTTAAAAGAAGAATTAAAACGACAAGAAATTGACAAATTTAGAATTATTTGTATCTTAGAAAGCCTAACAAACCTTAAAGATAAAAGAGCTTTACCTTATATTGGTTCATTTCTAAATTCCCAAGATATAGAATTAAGGAAACTTGCTGAGAGTAGTTTTGATGTTATAGAACCCAATTGGCGTGAAATAATTAAAAAAGCAAAAATGGAGAAATCTATTGAGGAAATATTTAGAGTAAAACTTTGATCCTAAAGACTTGTATCGCTATTAATAGACTTTTCTCAGTATTTATAACAAGCTCGTAATAAGAGATTTTTTAAGAAATTTGAATCCTATTTATTTAAAATAATGTAAAAAATATTAGAAAAGGGTAAGAAATGCATAATGTTTGTTGCTGGGATTTGGAAGGGCCAATCAGTGTCTTAGATTTTGCTGCAGAAATGGCATACCTATTAAGTCAAAAAGATGATTTTGATCTTCACAAATATGATATGGAAGACTTTTTTTTTATGATTTCTAATTATGATGATTATATAATAGATGTCCCCGGAGTCAAGCAAAAGTTAAAAATACCTGAGTATCAACCAGGTGATACTTTACGGTTAATGGCCCCTATGTATGTTGCTTGTTTTTCTGAAAAAGATTTAATTAATTTAGCAAAAAAAAATCTTGGATTATTACCAGGGTGTCAAGAATTAATGCAAATTCTTCAAAAAAATTGGGAGATTTTTGTTATTTCTACAAGCTTTGCCCAATTTGCGCATACTGTCTCATTAGCACTACAAATACCAAGCGATCATGTCTATTGTACTGACCTAAACATTGATAGCTTAAAAGAAGATTTATCAAATATAAATCATGAAGTAAATGTTTTAATAAAAGTAATTTATCAAAAGTTTCTAGAAAATAATAGGAATCTTAATAGTGTTATCGAAGATTTAAATAATTTCTTTTGGAAGAATAAGAATTCAGATTATATTAAGGTCATGAATCAAGTAAAAGTTAGGGGGGGAAAAAGGAAAGAATTAGCTGTAGAAGAAATTTCAAAAAGAACTGGTGTACCTATTTCTAAAATGATCGCATTGGGGGACTCAATAACAGATATTAATATGCTTCAGAGGGTAAATGATGAAGGTGGTATTTCAATTTCCTTTAATGGAAATAGATTTTCTGCCAAATATGCAAACTTGGCAGTTAATACTCCAAATAGTATGGGAGTTTTACCTATTTTTCAATTAAAGAACAATCTGCATATATTTTTAAATGAATGGGAGGCTAATTTTAAATATTTCAAAAAGGATCCTAAAAATATCTCTAATGGATTAATCTCAGAAGAATGTAAAAGATATTTTATTAAAAGCAATTTTGTACCTGAAATTGTTAATTTATCTAATAAAACTAAAGATCAATTTTGTGAAATAGTTTTAAGACAAGAGCGAATGCGTAAAAAGGTGAGAGGGAAGGTAGGATCTTTAGGATAGTTTTATTTTTCACATTTGTTATTAGATTATTTACGAACAAAATGTTTTTTATAAAATTTTCTTCCTGAGATTATCTGTTTCAATTTCCTTAGATCTCTAAATACAACAATTGTCCATAATATAATCCCTATAAGCAGAAAAGTAAAAGAGGAGCTTAGAGGTGAGCCAAAAATCAATCCAAATGTTAAAAAATAAATAAGGAAGAAAATTGTGGAAAAGAGACTAACTAAAATAAGATAAATTTTCCCTTTAGATCTTGAAACAAACTCATTTTTTTTTAAACTTTCATAGCAATTACAGCAGATTAATGGGATATCAATATTGTAACTTTCTTTAAAATATAATTTATGAATGATTGTAAACATCCTATCGATACGATTTCCACACAATTTGCATAAATAGTCTGATCTTTTTAATCTCTTTTGCTCAATAATATCAATTCTAGATTTTGAAAAATAGCAATCATTATTTTGATAATGAGAACAGGTTTTACATGTTAATAAGAGTTCTAATTTTCTTTCTTCAAAATGAGTTTTATTGGGCATTATGAAAAATGGATAATTTGGGTGTTGTTGACAAATAACCCTTCCTTTATTATCTATTTCAAAATTAGGTTCAATAAAAGGCATTTATATGTAACATAAAGATAATTCATATTATTTAATTATATTTAAGAAATAAATTCTCGTTTGCTTTAATATTTATTATAGTATAAAACTATTATACTAATTTTTTAAAAAATTTACTATAGGGAGTGACAAAATGTCAAGTTCATCCAAAACAGCATATAATATTGAGCAAATAATATCCGAAAATATAGAGGATCTGATTTTTATCTATAATAGGAACTTCAAATGTGAATATGCGAATATAAAAATAAATTTGGAAGAATTATTTGTTTCTCTTAAGAATAAAAAATTGCACAATTTTATCCATTCAAATGATATAGTTTCTATGATTAAACTATTAGAAAGAACCTTTAAATTAGGATATGGAACTGCCGAGGTTAGATTCAAATATAATGATAGAATATTCAATTGGTACGAAATAAAGAGTAAAAGATTTGATGATCAATCTAATGAAAATAAAGTCATTTTATTCTCAAGAGAAATAACTAAGTTTAAAAAAATGGAACAAGAAATAAAGACTCATCAAGATCGATTCAATGAAATAACAAAAACTTTACCTGAAATTAGATATTGGAAATTTCTTAAATCTAAGGATGGCATTGCAGCATATCAAAAAACACGAGAAATGTTAGAATTAGTGATTGATAATATCCCACAATTAATCTACTGGAAAGACACAAATTTGGACTATTTAGGATGTAATCAAAATTTTGCTGCTTTAACCGGTATTAAAGACCCTATAAATATAATTGGCAAGAAAAGCGATGAAATATGTTGGATTAAGGAAGATCTAAAAAAGATTCAAGAGAGCGAAAGAAGAGTGATGGCAAATAATAAAGCTGAGTATCATATTATAGAATTTTTAGTTTTAGATAATGGTAACCAAATTTGGTTTGAAGTAAATAGAATTCCACTCCATAATTTAGATGGAGAGGTTGTTGGAGTTCTTTCTACTTATAGAGATATCACAATTCGAAGAATAGCAGAACAAAAATTAAGAGAGTCTGAAGAAAAATATCGAAGTATCCTTGAAAACATTAAAGAAAGTTATTTTGAAGTTGATTTAAATGGAAATTTTACTTTTTTTAATGATGCTTTATGTGATCTCCAAGGAATCCCAAGGAACGAATTATTAGGTATGAATTTTGAAAATTTTGTAGATGAAGAAAACAAGAGTAGAATTTTCCAAGTATATAAATCTGTTTATGAAACAGAAATCCCTAAAACTAATTTTCAATTTCAATTTCTAAAAAAAAATGGAGAACGAGTGATATGTGAATCCTCAGTGTATTTAAGATATGATTCAAATCGAAATAAGGTAGGCTTCAGCGGTATAGCGCGAGATATTACTAATAAGTTCCGTTTAGAGCAGAAAATAAAAGAATCTGAGAAAAAATATCGAACTATTATTGAAAACACAAAAGATACCATAGTAATAACTGGATTAGATAGCAATTTTTTATTTGTTTCTCCTCAATTTTCAGAAATGTTAGGAAGAGAAATAAATGAACAATCAAAGCTATTTAAAAATATTCATCCTGATGATATCCATCATTTAACTGAATTATTTTCAAAAGCAGTTAGGCAAAAAAATGTACTCATGACAGAAGAAGTTGAGTTCCGTGCGAAGCATCGGGATGGACATTATATCTGGTTATCTAGTTCATCTAAAAATTACTATGATGATTACGGGAATTTAATTGGTTTTATCAGTTTATTAAGAGATGTTACTGATAAAAAAATAGCCGAACAAAAATTAAAAGAATCAGAAGAGAAATATAGGCATTTGTTTGAAAGTTCTCCTTATGCTATTTGGTTGCTAGAATTAGACGGTACAATATTAGATTGTAATTCTACAATGGATAATATACTTTCTGCTTATGAGAGAAAAGATATAATTGGAAAAAAATTTTCTGAAGTATTGTCAATAATTAGAAGACCTGAATTTCTTATAGACTTATTAAAAGATCGATGGACGAAATTTGTAAAGGGAGAAAAATTAGAATCATTAGAATTTCAGATTACTAGAGTTGATGGGAAGAAATTATGGTTAGAAATACAGAGTTCTTTAGTAAAACTTAGTGATAAGACTCTATTGCAAGCAATAATTCAGGATACAACCGAGAAAAAAAACGCAGAACAAAAATTAAAAAAATCTCAAAAAGAATTAAAAATACTAAATAGAATATTAGAGCAGAAAGTATTTGAAAGAACTCGAGAATTGAGAAAATCAGAGCAACAATATCGTACTACTATTGATTCATTTGGTGACTCGTTGCATGTAGTTGATAGAGATTTAAGAATTATTTTAATGAATCAAGCACTTAAAAAATGGCTCAAAGAGTTAAATATTAAAACAGATATTATTGGAAGTAAGATCTCTGATATTTTCCCATTTTTACCAGAAAAAATATATGAAGAATACCAACAAGTATTTAATACTGGCATGCCACTTATTACAACAGAAACCACTATTTTACCAGAAATTGATGTAATTACAGAAACTCGAAAGTTCCCAATTATTGCTGACGGTAAAGTAACTCAAATAATTACAATAATACGTGATATAACAGAAAGTAAGAAAATAGAACAAAAATTAATTGAATCTGAAAGAAAATTAAGAGACCAAAATATTGAATTAAGAAAATTAGATCAAATTAAAAATGATTTTATAAGCATGGCGGCTCATGAGTTAAAAACACCTTTGATTTCTATTTCTGGATACACTGATTATATTCTTTTCAAGCATAAAAACACCTTGCTTCCAGAAATATTTGAGGATTTGAAAACTGTTAGGAGAAATGTCAAACGCCTAGAAATTTTAATGGATCAGCTATTAGAAGTTATGAAAATTGATGAGGGTAGATTACAATTACAAATTGAAGAAACGAATGTAAGCAAAATTATCAATAATTGTTTAGATGAATTAAGCTATTTAATTAATGAAAAAAATCTTGAGATAATCCTTAATATGGATTATGAGATTATATTAAATGTAGATCCAACACGAATTTTTCTTGTTTTTACTAATTTAATTTCAAATGCTATTAAATTCACACCTGACTATGGTTGGATTGAAATTTCTGCTAAAAAAGAAAAAGAGAAGTATATTTTTAAAATTAAAGATAATGGAATCGGTTTAACTAGAGATCAAATAGGTAGACTATTCAAAAAATTTGAAAGGATAAAACAACCAATTGGGAGTAAAGATACAGGAACAGGATTGGGCTTATATATTTCTAAGGGAATTGTTGATGCCCATGGAGGTGAAATTTGGGCTAAATCAAAAGGATTAAATGAAGGAACAACATTTATCTTTTCCCTTCCTTTTTAATTTGAAATTAGATAATTTTTCTTTTATTAGGATTATTAGTAATCCATTATTCAGTTATATTTTTTTTATTAGATATCTGATAAATAAATTAGATAAGATTATTTTTTGTAAATAACGTAATCGAGATGGCAATTCTAATAATCGCTGAGAAAAAAAAAGCAGCAGAAGCTATAGCTGAAGCTCTTGGATCAGTTAAATTAATAAAAAAAACAAAACTTTTAGACATTTATCATATACCATCAAGAAATATTTATGTTTTACCATTAAGAGGGCATCTGCTTGAATATAGAAACACAGATGCGTTCAAAGGTTGGGATAATATTAATCCTCGTGATATTATCACAAATTCTCTATCAATTGAGAAGGTAGCAATCAAAAATACATGGGCTCATATTAGAGCATTAAAAGAATATGCAAAAATTTGTAATTCTTGTATAATTGGAACAGATGCAGATATTGAAGGATGCAATATTGGACTTATAGATGCATTGCCTTTTGTTATTCAAGAAAATCCTAATATTCGATTTTCTCAAATGTGGCTAAGTTCACTACAGAAACAAGAAATTATAAAGAAATTTAATCAAACAATTACACCAAAGTTTAATTGGGCAAAAACAGGTGAGGCAAGGGCAATAATAGATGCTGTAATAGGTTTTTCTGCAACAAAAGAAGCTACTAAAACATTTAAACCACTTTTGAATAAATTTGATATCAGATTTATATCAATTGGTAGAGTTCAGACCTCCTTGTTGTACTTAATCTATCTTTTAGAAGATCGTATTAAAAACTTTGTACCAGAACCGTACTTCACGATTGAAGCCAGTTTGAATCATAAAGAAGGAAAATTTAAAGCATATCATCAAAAAAATCCATTTCAAAAAGAAGATGAAGCATTAGTAAAGAATATATTCAATAAAATTAAAGATGAAAAATTTGCCAATGTACTCAATAATAAAACAGATTTAGTTAAAAATCCTCCGCCTACACCCCTTAACACTTCAAAAGCTCTTGTTTTGCTAACAAGATTATTGAAGATTAATGCTAATCTAGCACTAAGGACAATGAATTCTTTATATCTTAATAAAATCATCTCATACCCAAGAACTGATAGTGATATTTACAAACCAGATTTCGATCACCTTCAGTACCTAAAGAAATTTATTACTCATTCTCAATATTGGAATTATACCCAAAGTCTACTGAAAAATAATAGAATCAAACCAACAAAAGGAAAAAAAGATGCTGGAGATCATCCTCCAATTACACCTTTAGAAAGCTTAGAACTAACTGATTCTCGATTCAAAAATAATATTCAAAAAAGGGTATATGATGTATTAGCTAGACATTACTTAGCACTCTTTGGGCCTGACGCAATTGAATCAAAAACTGTCCTAAAATTATCCATCAAAGATGAGCCATTTATATCAAGGATTCTTGCTCTAATATCTGAGGGATATTTAGCAATAGCTCCCTTCCTTAAAAAAAATTATGATCTACTTATTAAAATCACTGAAAATCAAATTCCTGTGGAAAAGATATTTTTGAATGAAAAAGAAACTAAACCGCCAACAAGATATACGGATACATCTCTTTTAAAGTTAATGGAGAAGAATCATTTAGGAACAAAATCGACCCGTCCTACTATTATCCAATTATTGCAAAAGCGTAATTTGATTTATCGTAATAAAGGGAGATATATCATTACAGAACTAGGTATTTTTTTAATTGAATCCTTAAAAGGAATTTGGTTGCCCTTTTTAGAACCGAATTTTACTAAAGAAGTGGAAATTCAATTAAATGAAATTAAAGAAAATAGAAGAAAATTAGAAGATGTAGTTAAAAATGTCAAAGCGAAATTTTTGGAGTTATTTGACCTATTTATATCAAAAAAAAATGAAATTATTAAACTTATCAACGGTTATGAAATTAAAAACGTCAATTTAAGGCTTAGGACACAATTTCCACATACGTCTTCCATGTGTCCTATTTGTAATGCTTATCCAATGAAATTAATCACTACGACAAACAAAAAAAGATTCCTTGCTTGTTCTAATGAAAAATGTAAAAGTTATTTATCTTTACCACAGAGAGGAAAAATAACCATTTTAAATTCAAAATGTCTCAAATGTGGCTTCAATGTTTTTAAAGTTAATTATCGAAAAAATAATAAACCATTGAGTTATTATATTTGTCCTAATTGTTGGAATAAAAGTCTTAAAGAGAATTTAGGGACGATGTTCTGCTCTAAATGTGATGAATATAAGATTTTAAATAATAAATGCGTTAAGAAATAGAATAATCTAACTAAAGTAAGCTTTTTGAATTAAATCTATAAGCTGCTCTTGTTAGCCCTACGTAATTATCTGAAATTTTATAATACATTTTACCATTAATTACTTTTCTTTCTAAATAATTATTTTTAATACAGTGGTTTAAAGAGTTCACCATAGTCCCGAGCACAACCGCACCCATATAATTTTGTTTTTTCTTAGTAATCCTTATTAAATCAAGTTCAGAATGCCACTGACCATCAAGCAAAGCCATCAATATTTCATTTTTTACAGGAGTCTTTATATCTTTAATTTTATTGAATAAATTCGAATAATTTGGTTTATAAAACTCATCTTCTTTAAGATCTTCCATTCTTAAATACCTATAAAACGAATTGTAATATTAAGAATGAATAGCATAATCAGTTATTTAACAAAATATATTATCACCATAACACATTCGGTAGAAAATTTATTTATAAAAGATTTGGTGGGATCCCCTCATTAAAATATTTAGTTCGTGTTATCCAATTTTCTGAAAATTCAGGGATCATAGCAAGTATTGAACCACCTATCCAAACAGAAAATGTTCTTTCAGTTGGTGCAATAATTCTAATAACTTGATTTTTTTTCTTTCTCCTCGCCAATTCAAGTTCTAATTCTTGGTAGATACGTGATTTAAGGTTGGGAAACATACTTGAACCCCCAGATAGAAAAATGTTATTTAATAAATCAGGACGAATATCTACATCACAAGCTTCTACTACATCCATAATTGCATGTGGTAATGCATCTTCTTCTAATTCTGAAGATGGATTAAATATAAGTTCTGGGATCATGAAACGCTCTTTATTTAGTGTTATAGTGGAACCATCCGGTAATGAATAATCTTTAGTATATTGCTCACTCCGATTTAGATCTTCCTTATAGTCTAATGAGACAAAACAAGCTTTTTCCTTCAACACTCTGACTAATTCTCTTCTGATAGACGAGTCTACAGACCACCCAATAGATTCTAAAACTGTTTCCATATACCGAGTTAATACTCTTCCTCCAATATCTAAAATTTTAACTGCATGTTCTATTTTATAACCCTGGTAAATAGGCACTATTCTAGTATTGCTGTCACCAATTTCAATAATTAAACCAGTTTGAAAACCTCCTGAATATAATGTTAGCATAGAATCTAATACTGGATAGAACGCCATACACTGATACCGTTCCAAAAAGATTTCAAAAATTCTTTCCAAATCTGTATATGGAAATAATGGATGCACGGCAAATAATAAATTTACAAGACTTGGATCTACTCGCAAGTTGTAAAAGATATAATCAATAATGTTTTCAAAATGCTTCCAATCAACAATAATACCCTTTTCAATAGGTTGAAATATTTTATATAAGCCAATTGATTGAATTTCATCCCCCACATATAATTCTTTCTCCTCTGATTCCTTCAATCCATATTGAGTATCTAATGATTGATATTTTGGCTTTCCAACTATAGTCAAAAAGACTTGAGATGGTGAGTCTTCTCCTGCAAAGCCAATTTTTGAAGAAAATTGACCGATATCTAAAACAACAGTAAGATTTCCCATTCCTTATGATAGCTTAAAGTTAATTTTGAGATAAATACCCTAAATCTCTATATTTAATATAATATAATTTTAAATCTAAGATATTAATTACTTTCACACTAATAAAATTTTTAGTGTAGTGTAAATCTTAAAAATGAGACAAAGGTAAATTGAAGAAAAAGAAATACAGGTTTCTTTGAGTTTCTTATTCTCCTCTCATTATCTTTTTCAATCGGTTTAATTCATCTAACATCTCATCGCGGAGTGAACTTAATCCTCCACCAGCTTTAGGAGCTATTGCGGATGTTGCAGGAGGTGGCATTGCAGCTGTTGCTCCACTAGATGGTGTTGGAGCTGCAGGAGGACCAGGTCTTTTGGCAAATGAAGGCGGTTTTGCAGGTGGACCACCAGTAGTAGGTGCTTTCGGAGGAGCGGCTCCCGGAGATGGTGCGGGAGGTAATTTAGGAGCAGGTGGTAAATTACCTCGTTTAGGAGGACCACCACTAGGTGCTTTCGGAGGAGTTCCAGCAACTGGCATTGGACGTTTTGGGGGAGTTCCAACCATAGGGGGAGCACTAGGAGTCGCTGCTGCTGTTGCAGGCACAGGTGCACCTTCTTGACCGCTTCCACTTAATAAACTAAATAATGTACTGGCAGCTCTTGTTTTCGCAGTACTACTAGTTGGTGCAACAACTTTTTTAGAGGAGGTACTTACAGTTGTAATTTCTTCTACAACAGAAATCTCCTTTAAATCTTTTTGAGCTTTCGCTAAAGATTTAATAAAATCATTTATTCCTTTTACTGTATCCTCTAGATCATCAGCGAGAGATGTTAAGCCTTTTTTCATAAAGTTTATAACGCGTTCGATTTTTTTCTGGTCTTTTGATACCACGTTTTATTCAATTCCTCTCTTGTTTTTGAAAAATAGATAATAATTTATATTACTATTATAATTGATTATATTTTTATTATATTAATATGTATTTATATTTTTATTCCATCCGTAAACAAAATTTTAATCCTTAGTATTTCCAAATTCAATACAAAAAACATTAACTATTATAAATCCTAAATCTAATAATATTATATACAATATTTCATTGTATTTATTAAAAATTAAAAATTAATTAAATTTTTTAAAATAAGATATTCTTTAACGTTTTTAATATTAGGTGGGTTAAAGTTGCCAAAAAAGGAACTTTTCATTAAAAGGGTGTATGAGATTGTCAATGAGCTAAAAATCCCATTAATTGATGAGCGTGTATACGATAAAGTGGGTTTTAGTACGTCATCAGCAATCGCAAATGTTATCTTCAGATTTGAAGAAGATGAATCTGTAATCAGAGGGTTTCTAGGGTTAGCTGAATATTTCCACACTGTTGTAATTAAAAAACGCGACGAATTTTACATCCCACATGCCTCTATCTTGTTTCATTTGATTAGTTCATAAAGATACTCTTTTTTTTTTACTTTTCTTTTATTACATTATAAATTAAATAACTAAAAATTAAATTTCAGTTAGATAGATTAGACAATTCTTATATTGAATTAAATATTTGAGATATAATATTGTGAGTTATTTAATATCTCTATAACTTCCATCTCTGGAACATCATACCAGTTCTTATACGCATCTGCAACTGCAAACCACATAACATCTCGAATATTAGGGCAAAAAATCTCATCTACCTCTTTAATAACTCTTTTAACTGTTCTCAAAGGAGCTGTTGGGACGGCTATGAAAATTTTAGTAGGGTTGTACTTTTTAATCATTTTAATTGCCGCTAACATCGTAAAGCCTGAAGCTAATCCATCATCAAGTAGGAAGATATATTTATTTTGAATATTTTTCTTGTATACATCTTCTAAATTTATTTCTTTATTGTAAAATTCCAGTCGATCTTGAATTTCTTGTTTTGTTAAATTGATTGAATCTTGCACAGCTGATTCAGAAAGCCCTAATTGATTCAATAAAGGTTCATTAATTAAAATTGTACCATCAGTAGTAACTGATCCAAAGCCTGCTTCTGTATTAAAAGGTATTTTTATTTTGCGTACAATTAAAATATCATATTTTATGTTAAATTGAGAACAATAACCCTCTGTTACAGAAATTCCACCATTAGGAATAGCAAAACAAAAGAAGTAATTTGGATCTTGGTTAATGAGATGATTTAAAACCTTAGCTTCCTCTTTAATAAATTCTGCCAAAATTTCTCCTGCTTTAAATCTAGATTCATATCGATGAAATTTCATCAATACTAAAAAATAACATAATAATAAATAAAGTTAATCTACCTAGTTAAATTTCAATAGAACAAAGGATTTTACACTACTTTTACATTTTTATATAAAATACCAATAAATATAAAAACCTAAATAAACTCTTATTTTCTTAATCAATTTATCTAAAAATTAAAAATAAGAATATAAGAATATATTTGATGTTTTATGCGAAATTTAAAAAAGAGTAAACAATATGTATTAATTCTCTTAGTTACGATTCCAACGTTATTAGCGTTAAGCTCACTAATGACAAATGTTCAAGGAGGGCCCGATGATATACCTGTTGCACATCCTAACAATGCATGGCACTGGGAGGTTGCAGAAGGAGATCAAATCTATTTTGAAGGAGAATTCATCTTAACAAATGCTACTACTGGCGAAATCTATATGATGTTTAAAGATATCTGGATTTATAATATAACTGCTATCGGAAACGTGACAATCGATGCGGGTTATGGAGTAAGGGAATACTCTCAAATAAATGCCACGAGTTGTTATTATGATCTTTCTGAGCTAGAAGCATATGATGATCCCCAAGAACTTGCTCTTTTCGGATATCATGATGCTGATCCAATTCAACATAAATATATGGCAGGTCATAATGGAATGGCTTTTGTCCTTCCCCTAAACGATACGGTTATAGATGTAGATCTTTTAGCAGGTATTTTAAATGAATCATTTTATGGTTCCCCGATGTATCAAATGGCATTCAATAGTTTTGATAATTATACAACTGGTCCTGGAAATAGGATATACTTTTATAATACATCTGATCATTATTTCGCTGATGCATATTATTATGATAATGGTACTTTAGATGTGGGAACAGCATACTTAGTTGCTAACATGGGGGGGACAGGTCATAAAACATATATAAATGCGACAATGAGACAGGTTTTTGACTACGACATCACAGACGAGGTTGAGTGGGGTGTAAGTGAAGGAGATACAATATATTATGATGCTATTGAGAATGAGTATACTGTTGATGATGCTAGGGATTGGAAATATAATATAACAGGTTTATCTGATATGTTATTCAATAAAACGAAAAATGGATTTTCAGAGGAAGAACCAGTCTACATGGTATATGAAGTTGTCTTTGCAGACAGATTCTTGTGGAATGGAACTGATTATGAGTATTTTGACAACGTTATGGTAGGTGCTGCTAACAATTTTTATCCTCAATATTATGATGATGCTGCAGAGAGTTCAGCGATACCTCTCTTATGGCCTATTAATGTTCCACGGGAAGATTTTGAGTTTATGTGGAATAATGATACAATTCGTATCTGGGAAAACATGCAATTTGATGAGATATACTATACTGAAAATGGAAATATTGAGGTTTATTTAATAAATTCCACAGGCACAGATTATGCAAGAATGATTTTTAGTAAATCTACTGGTGTCACTCAATATTTTGAAATGTACCAGACAATTTATGGTATGGATTATTTTATGATCTTTGAATTAAAAACTCAAACTTTAGTTGATTGGTCGGTAAATATTGGTGATACCATTTATTTCAAACAAAATGATGATTATGAGCATGGATTTAGAGACGTTAAAGCAACAATAATTGAGACCTATACACTTTTTGCAAATATGACATTTCTAGTAGAATATTATAATTATTATGGAATTCCAATGACTCTACCTTCAGGTCAACCAGAGTATCAGTTTTTCTCTTATCTAGTAGCTTCTTATGAAGGATGGAATCCATTAACACAATCATGGGATTATGGTGGTACAAATATGTTTGCTATAGCAAACATCTATTGGCCAATTTCACCAACAATCTTTGAAATTCCAATAATGCCAATCTTAATGCCTGAAGATACCTCTGTTTCAGAACTAATAAATATTTTTGATATATTTGATCCTGTTTACGACATTATAACTTATAACACTGGACATGTAAGCCTTAGAAATTCAGCTTTAGATAGAACATTAGACTTCTATTTCGATGAGGCTTCAGGTAGAATGACAATGATGGATGGCTGGGGGAATATACCAGGTCCCGGAAGTGACTGGAATTATATGTCAATTTATCCTAAATTTTACAGACAACTATCTACCGGTTCTAATTCTTTTACAATGAGTAGTGATTTTATAACAGATATGACTGTTACTGTTAATCTTAATGTTAGCATCGGAGGACCTGCACCAGAATATATCTATAATTTTCT
>JBHLKV010000035.1:6152-17944 GCA_048886305.1 Candidatus Hodarchaeota archaeon | reverse complement strand
CTATGTTAGGATTTTTTGCTATATTCGCAGTAATAATAATATTAGGTGGGTTATTTCAAGATATGGGTGTTCTTCTCATCGGTTTTGGATGGATTGGAGCAAATATTATATTATATATTATAATCGTTGTCGTGGTCGTGGCTGGTGCCCTATTTCTTGGGTATTATTTAACTCAAATGAGAACGAGAGAACCTTAATAGTCAATCTTTTGTTCTTAAATTAAAAAAAAATAGATTAAGGAATTGTAATAACCTCAAAATAATCCGAGACTATTAGAATTAAACATACTAATTCTAAAATTATCCAGAGATTACGCTTTATACTTCTTAAAGGTTTTAATGCCTTTCCTTCATAATTTATTATATTATAGATTAATATTATTATCCAAGCAGTTATCAGAAAAGCTGATGGGATGCATAATACAATTAGTCTACGACCAACCTCACCTAATAAATACTCATAACCGAGTATTGTAAATGCGGATATAACTAAGGTAAAACCAAACCCAAATGAATATTCTGCAAACATGACGAAACGGTTAACACGTTTTTCAGAAAAATCTTCTAAGTTCGCTTCAAAATGAGCTTTTGAATTAGTAGTAACTGAGTTTACAAAAAAGATAAAGGATAACATTAATAAAGAAGTTGCTGAAAGAATTCCATTAGTAGGAGGATCAGACCATATTAAAGCAAGTATAGTTAAAACAGCCCCTATCATAACTGTACTAAGAATTATCCAGTCTCTTACATTTATTTTTTCATTACTCATTTTATTAATCTCAAAATTTTAGTTAATTAAAATTACTTGAGACTTATAATTTAAAGATTATGATGTCGCTGTTTAAGAAAATAAATTATTAAAAAATAAAAAAAGTTTAGTTAAAAGGTTGTCTTATAACAGTTTTCATAGTTGCGGGATTAGCTTTCCTCGGATCACTTAAATAGATTTCATGATGTTTTTTATTTTGACCATTAAAATTACCTCCTTTTTTCTTAATAAAATCATGCACTTTTTGAACTGTCGGACCTTCTTCAGAATATGGCCCTATATGCATGATTTGAGCAGCTTTCCCTTCTTTATATTTTTCTAATCTGAGTTTAGAAAGTAATTCTGAAAGTTCAGGTTTTTTCTCTTTAGTATTGGAAATTGCTTCATTAACCATATCTTGAGTAATCCAATCTGGTTGCATAATCATCATGGTCCATTTCCATTTATCACGATTTCCTTTGGTAAAATCTTCCATATTATCAGCCCACCATAATCCTTCTAATGGAGGTACGACATAGTCTTTCCCTTTTGCCTTACTCAAGAATTTAGTTTTGAATGAAATTGGATATAACGCAGCAAGAGCATCTTGATACTCTTTTGAATCACCTGGGGATCCCATTCCATCAATCATCAAAAATTGCATCTTAGGGACATCAACTACTACTACTTCCTTTTCACTTGGTTGGTATAGATCCTTGAATTTTTTTTTAAAATCTATTTTAATTGGCATTTAATCACCTTAGTTAAACTTCTCTGGGCTAAATTCTCTAATTCGTTCCTTTGGTACGAAATTTTGACAAAAAACTGAAAACTAAATATACAAATTTGTATTACTTTCTTAGTTAATAAAAAATCACTACTCTGTATTAATTTATTTGGTATAAGAAAAATAATAAGATCATGTCAAAAGCAGTTTCGTCAAAATCAATTTCATTTTATGACTGGGAATTAACTTTTAAGAAAAGAACTAAAAATAATCTTAATATTGAAAATAAAGAAATTAATTCCTTAGGTCTTTCTGATGAAAGCTTTAAAGACTTTATGACAGAATGGAAAAAAAAAAATCTGATTTAAAAAATTTTGATTATCTCTTTTTTAAACAATGATATTAAATTAAAATTATATTAGACTTCTTCTCCTCGCTTTCTTGCTTCTATATCTTTTAAATCTTTTCTAAGAACTTTACCTACTAATGTTTCTGGGAGTTCTTTCCTGAATTCGATGAATTTAGGAACTTTGTAAGGCGCTACATTTTGTCTTAGGAATTCTTTTAGCTCATTCTCCATTTCTTCGCTTTCTCGATATCCATCTTTTAATACGATATAGGCTTTTACTTTTTCATTACCGGGGACATCAAGGTCAGGAATACCTATTACAGCAGCATTTTCGACAGCTTCATGTTCGAATAAAACATCTTCAAGTTCTCGTGGATAAACTTTGAATCCACTGATATTTATCATGTCTTTTTTTCTGTCTACTATGTATAAATAGCCATCTTCATCTATTCTTCCAATATCACCTGTTAAAAGCCATTCCCCTTTCAATTGATTGGCAGTTTCTTCTGGTTTATTCCAATATCCTTTCATAACTTGTGGACCTTTTACCATTATTTCTCCGGATTCACCTTGCGGTACAATTTTAGTGTAGTCTTCAACATCTACGATTTTACATTCTGTGTTTGGTATTGCTAGTCCTACAGAACCAATTTTTCTTGTTCCCATTAATGGATTAACATGAGTTGCAGGTCCACATTCTGTCATTCCATATCCTTCGATTACTGTAGCTCCTGTTCTTTCTTCAAACTCCTTAAGAACTTCAGGTGGCATAGGGGCAGCACCAGTATTACAAACTTTGATTGATCTAAGGTCCTTAGCATAATCTTCTAGGTCATCACGTTCTAATAAACGCATGTACATCGTTGGTACCCCAGGAAACATTGCAGGTTGAGTTGCTTTAATTACTTCAAATAACCCTTTCTGATCTCGAGGATCAGGATGTAAAGCAATGGTAGTTGCATTGTAAATAAAACTATTCATACAAACTTGCATTCCATATATATGGAACAATGGCAGTGTCGTAAGTGCAGTTTGTTTCCCTCTCTCTATTAGAGCTTTAGTCCATTCGGTCACTTGTACACAATTGGCTACTAAACCATAATGTGTAAGCATCGCACCTTTAGGTAATCCAGTAGTGCCTCCTGTATATTGAAGTACTGCAACATCTTCTTTTGCATTAGTCTCAAACTTAGGGGGATTAGGTTTTGTATTCTTAATTAGATTTAAGAACTGTATTGTTCCCGAAATTTCAGGTGGACTAGTTGGAGCACTCGGACCATAATCAAATACATTAGTTATGATAATGTGTCTCAGACGAGTTCTATCCTTTACATTATTAATTTTCTCAAGTTGGGCATCCCAAGCGATTATTATTTCTGCCCCGGCATCATTTAATTGATAGGCTAATTCATGTTCTGTATGGAGGACACTGCATGCAGTCACAATTCCTCCGGCTTTTAAGATACCGTAGAAAGAAAACATAAATTGAGGGAAATTAGGTAGCATTATTGCCACAACATCTCCCTTTTTAACACCTAAATCAACAAGAGCAGTAGCTAGTCTGTCTGCAACATCTTTGAACTTTTTATATGAGATCTTATTTTTCAAAAACCAAATTGCTGTACGACTACCAAATTCTTTTGTTGTATTATCGAGAAATTCAGAAATGTTCATTTCAGGGATATCTACTTCAGTTGGAACTCCTTCATCATAATGTTTTAACCAAGGTTTTGCTGCATATGGATTTTCACTCATTTTACTTATTTACCTCTTAATTTTTATTTGAAATGAAACACATTCATATTATAATTATAACAAACAATAAAATTTTTAATTATTCTTCTTCAGTAATATTATCGAGTGCATTTATAGCCGATTCGCAAACATAATCACATTCATCATGAACTAAATTTTCCAAACTAGAAATAACTTCCGGATTGTTTAGTTTAATTAAACCTAATGCTTCAGAAGCCCTCCATCTTACATCTGGATTCTTGTCATTTAATGCGTTAATTATGGAGGGAACTGCTGTGAATGAAGAAGATCCTAATTTACCTAAAGCTAGAGCTGCTTCTCTTCGTACTTTAGCCTTTGGATCCATTAAAGATTCTTCTAAAATTTTAACTGCTTCTTCCGATCCATGTCCTATCTTACCTAATGCTCTTGCTGCTTCAACACGAACAAAAGTTTTAAAAAAACCTTGTTCAGTTTTAAAAATATCTCTTAACGCAGGGATTGCTTCTTTTGCATCTGTACCTATTCCTCCAAGGGCAGAAATTAAAAAGCTTTTCATTGACGAATTAGAGCTTTTTATTGCTTGAATTATAGTAGGAACAGAGTCTCTACCAATACTGCGAAGTGCATCAACAGCTTTTCCACGTACACTTTCAACCTTATCATCTAGCATAGTAGCTAGCTTATTAATTATTTCGGGTCTAAATACTTTTAATTCCCCTATAACCTCAATGGCACCTTTTCTAGCAATTGGATTTCTATGATTAAAAATTTCTAAAACGCTTGGTATTACTTCTTCTCCAATCGTTGCTAGAGTATCAATAACTCGATACCTTACTCGCCAATCTTCATCTTCAAGGGCAGTTATTAAGGTAGGTATTGCTTTAATAGTTCCCCTTCCAATTAGACTTATTGAATGAGCAGAGGTCGTCCTAACTGTCCAACTTGCGTCTTTAATACTCTTCATTAAATCTGGAATGGCAATGTAAGCATCTGAACCTAATTCTCCTAAAGCTTTTGCCGCTGCTACCCGAACGTCCTCTTCTGGATCGTTTAGTGTATTTCTAAGATTGGAAATACAATCATCTGAAGCATAACATATTTTTCCTAAAGATGTAGCAACTTCTTTTCGAATTGAAACATCTTCATCACTTAATAATCTGCTTAAGGGGGATACTGAATTCATAGCTATATTCCCTATTTTTCCTAACGCTCTAGCTGTTTCACGACGTATACTCCAATCACTATCTTGTAAACATTCAATTAATTTAGGGATTGATGCTTCAGAGTTTTCACCTAGTTCTCCTAATACAAATATAGAATTGAATTTAATAGAGCGAATATCACTATCTAAGTGATTAATCACATCATTGATAATAGACGGATCTTTCTCAATTCTAGAGAGAATTAAATCTACTCTAGCATCCCTTAACAGTTTCTCTAATGGGGCTGACATTTTAATACCACCTTATATCCCTAAATATACTTGTTTTACTCGAGGTTCTCTTTCGAGTTCTTCTTTAGTTCCTCTCATCTCAATTTTTCCTTCTTCAAGTACATGAATATAATCTGCAATATTCATAGCAAGTACTGCATCTTGTTCAACCACCAAAGTAGTAGTCCCTTCTTCTCTAATTTTTTTGATGGCATCAAAAATCTGTGTTTTAACTTTTGGAGCTAATCCTAAAGAAGGTTCATCTAACAAAAGTAATTTAGGATCAGACATGATTGCTCGAGCTAGTGCTAGCATTTGTTGTTCACCTCCGCTTAATGTTCCTGCTCGCTGCTTTTTTCTTTCTTTAAGACGAGGAAATGTTTCATATACAAAGTCTAATAGTTCTTTGAATTTTTTTTTATCTTTTAACGCAAATGATCCCATCTTAAGATTTTCTAGAACAGATAAATCATAGAACAATCTTCTTCGTTCTGGGCACTGGGCAATTCCCTTTTTCGCAATTTTATGAGCATCTAACTCATCAATACGTTCTCCCTCAAATATTACTTTTCCTCTGTCGGGTTCTTCTAAACCAGATATCACCCTTAGAAGAGTTGACTTTCCAGCACCATTTGGCCCAATAACTGCATCAAGCGCTTTTTCTTCAACTTGAAGATTAACTTCCTCAAGCGCTCTTAAACTACCATAATAATGATAAATTTTTCTTAATTCAAGCATAACCTTCACCTTTTCCTAAATATGCTTCTAGTACAATTTTGTGATTTGCAACCTCCCTAGGGGGTCCATCAGCAATGAGTTTCCCCTGATGCATTGCAAGGACTCTTGGAACTAAGGTCATGAGTTCACGTAAAACATGACCTGTTATAAATACTGTTACCCCATCATCATGTAATCTATTAATTAAATCAGTAATACCCAGTTGTTCTTCATGTGATAGACCACTAAATGGTTCATCAAGAAGAAGTAATTGAGGATTAGTTCCAACTGCTTTAGCAATTTGCAATTTTCTTAGATCTCCATGTGGTAATATTATTGGTGGTATCCTCGCTTTATCTACAAGTCCTGTAGCTGTAAGGATTGAGCTGGCATACTCCTCGGTACCTACATCTTGAGAAACGTCTTTACCTCTTGAAGAAAGGCATGAAACACATACATTATCAAGAATTGTGAGATATTTAAAGGATCTTACTAACTGGAATGTTCGAGTAATCCCTAAATTAACAATTTTATAAGGACTCATACCAGTAATATTAATTCCATCAAATCGTATAGTCCCTGCACTCGGTTTCTCAAACCCCGATATCAAGTTAAAAATTGTGGTTTTTCCTGCCCCATTCGGGCCAATTAAGCCAACAAATTCTCCACGCTTGATTTCAAAACTAAAATCATTAACTGCTGTCAGTCCACCAAACTTTTTTGTTAAATTTTTTACTTCTAGAATGACACCCATTATTTTATTCACATGTTTTTGTTAATTTATCTCCCTAATAAAATATCCCATAAATTTTTAAGGCGTTCAATAGTAGATTTCAAAACTCCTGCTCCAGCAAACCTAATTACAAGTAATAATAGTACGGAAAATATTAATGCATCATCAAGAAATTCTACAGGGAGCCATTTCAAATTTAAATCTGCTACTCCCCTAAGTATTTCGATGAGAAATATGAAGAAAAAGGCACCTACTCCCGCTCCTGATATTGTAGCTATTCCTCCTATTGCAACCATCACAATAGGATAAAATGAATAAGTAGCCCCAAAAATTTGAGCACTAACAGCTGTATTGCGTAATGTAAAAAAGCCACCAGCGATCCCTGCAAAGAATGCACTTATCATGAACGCCAAAATCTTATACTTTGTGGTATTAATCCCTGAAGCTTCTGCTCCTGTCTCATCATCTCGGATTGATTTAAAAACTGTCCCAAGTTTAGAATTACCTATTGCTTTCATAATTGCTAGAGATAAGATCATAAAAACAAATACAACATAATATTCAACAACGACATTGTTTGATAACCGTGAAAGACCGAATAAGCCTTCTGAACCATAAAGGATTGTTGGCATAGCAAATAAAAGATATAAGATATTACCAAATGACATAGTCGCTAGAGCAAGGTAAGGTCCTTTTAATCTAAGTGCAGGAATGCCAATAACCAGACTAATCAGTACTGCCATAAGTGCTCCAAATAATAGTGAAGGAAGCCAATTCCAATTTTGAATTTGTAAACGATCAGCTGTAACATATCCTGCAAATCCAAAAAAGGCAGCTTGACCAAAACTAACTCGACCAGTATATCCTGCCAAAAAATCCCAACTTGCAGCATAAATTGTATATATCATAGCTACAATAAACATTGATCCCAAATAATAGTCATTTTGGGTTAATAAGGGGATAGTGGCAATTAAAATGATACAAAATAAAGTCAAACCTCCCTTAAAAGTTCTAAGCCAAGCATATAAACGTCTCATTGCTGAAGGAACGAGTTTGATATTACGTTTTATTGCTGCCCACAATATTGTATAATTAAAAGCCAAATATAGAAAACCGATGTAAAACAGTGTAAAGTATAAAAATATTTCCAAAATGAACTCCTTCCCTAGAGGAAGCACAAAAACCAGTATATAAACTAGTTCAACTCCGTAAATTCCCGTAATAGCAGCAATGTAGTCTAATTTTTCTTTTAACCTATTGAGAATTCTCATTTGCATTTTCCTTTTTCCTCCTTCTACTTATTAATCAATCTCCTTTTTTCCAAGGATTCCTCGAGGTCTAAATACAAGCATTACTACGATAACAATCACAGGGACTAAAGTAGAAATAGCTGGATCTATAAAGACTCGAGTAAAATGACTAGCATATGATAAAATGAAAGCGCCAATTACACTACCAGGAAGGCTTCCCATTCCTCCAAGAATCACGACCGCAAACGAATTTGTTAAAATAAGCCATCCCTGCCATGGCGTTATGGGATATGATGGCACATAGATAACTGCAGCTATAGCTGCAAGAAAGGCAGAAATCATTACAGTATACATAAGAACCCTATCCGCATTGATTCCCATAAGCATTGCGGCTTCACGATCTTGAGAAATAGCTCGAATTGAGGTACCAAGTTTTGATTTGCTGATAAACAGTGTTATAAAACCTACAATTATAAAAGAAATTATCAGAATAAAAATGTAATCATAAGGAATATCAATTCCTAATAATTCAAAAGAGACAGTCCCATTAATTTCTATTAAGTTAGGCAAAATAGATTCCTCTTCAAAATCTAAAAGCGTACATCCAAGTTTTATCATCTGTTCTATGAAAAAAGCAATAGCAAAAGTTACCATCACAACACTTAAATGACTTTTTTTTTCTAGAGGTTTTATTAGCGCATAATAAGAAATTGCTCCTATGATTGTTACCATAATTACTGCTAAAGCTGCTGCTAAGAAGAGACCAATTGTATCTAAATACCAATATAACATATAACCAGCTATTAAATAAAAGGCACCATGAGCTAAATTCATAATTCCTCCCGCGCCATATACTAAAGAATATCCAACTGCAATTAACATAAATACTGCTCCTTGTACAGAACCAAGTACTAATACTTGCATAAGATCAGTTATCATAATGGTAAAACCTAGCGAGATTTTTTTAAATTATAACTTTTTTTTGTTTATCTATTATTCTTTATTTTACTTCATTTTTAATAAAGATAATTGTTTATAGTCTATAAGAAGACCTTTTTGTATAAACACCTTAACCCTTCAAATATTGAATAAGACCATGAAAAATAAGAGAAATCTAAAATTAACAGAAATGTTAAAAGAATAAAGAAAAAAAAATATTGGAATTTAATTAATCAAACACTTTATAATTAGCGAACTGGCCACGAAATATTTGCGGTAACAATGTCCATTGAATACATTTCAGGTTCCCAAGATGCTAGTGGAGGATATATTGTACCAATTCCTGGTAAAGCTCCTAATGGAACACATTCCCATTTACCTCCATTTAAAGGATCATCTACCCATTGGACAAACACAGCATGACCAAATGGTTCTGAGCCTTCCACTACATCATGTCTTGAATAATCGATTTCTGGAGTTGAAGTGTCCACATCTCGTGGATAGGTTCCATCTGTCCATACACCCCAGGTAGCAGTAGGAGATCCCAAATCTGGATAAAGAACTCCAGCTACTCTTGGGGTAAAAGCTCCCCCTTGGAATTCTGACTCTTCTAATTCGGCTATTACATCATCAGTATCTAATGATTGACCAGTAAATATAGCTGTAGCTAATGTCATTACAGCATCATAGGCACCTGTTGCTGTATAGAGAGGAGCCGTGCTATAATTTCCTACGTAATAATCCCAAAATCGGACAGTATAGGGTGTTTTAGCATGCCTAATAAAACTTGTCATCGCAATTTCATATTCACAATTTCCTCCAGTTTGTTCCCAGAAGATACTTTGTTGTCCCATAACATTTATACCCAATGAAAGGGATGGTTGCTCAGTATCTCCATATACATCTGAATAATATAATCCGGTTGGTCCTGAAATTATTGGGACTGTTATTTCAGCTCCTGAAGCCTTTATATCGGACCAATACCCATAAAAGTCAATTGGACCTGCGGTTTGTGGATAAGGAATTTCTTCAACAACTGATATCGAAACAAAATCTCCATATACTAGATATGATACAACGGGTATAAGACCATTAATAGAAGTAGACATCCTCTGTGTCCACGCCAAATTCTCTCTCATGATTGCGATTTTAGTTATATTTCTACCAAAATTTTCTTTTTGATCCAATATTGTGAATGCCAACATTCTAATAACTTCTCCCGCAAGAAATACCTCGTTAAGTGGTTGAATTCTGAATGTATATTTATATTTGTTGTAATCATTATAAACATCTTGGCAGAATTTTGCTGTCGCGCTACCTGTAATCATGAAGATTTTCTTCGCTAACATTACAACCTCTCTATATGCTTGTAATGCCTCTGTTCTAAAGCCACCAAGTAAAAAATCTGCTTTTTTGTAATTTACCATCCTTTCAGCGGCAGCAACACCCCTCGATAAATCAAGAGCGGGATTGGATTCTTCCGTATCTTCAGTTTCTACTCCAATGTAATAATTAACGCCGTCAACTACTACACCGCCTCTCTCATTAATTTCCCGAGCTGCCATTTCAGCTCCGTTTCTTGCTCCTTGTCCAGTAATATAGCCCATATCATCGAGTACTCCAATCTTAATTATCCGATCTTGAGATACTCCCGCAGGTGCTCCTGGTACATTCTCCCATTTATATGCAAGTGCTTCCGTAGCTAGAAAAAAGTAAGCACCAACACCAATACCGACACCAATAATTGCTACAAGGACTATGGCTAATATTCTTTGCATAGATTTTTTCATTTTATAAATCACTTTTTTATTAGATTTTTCATTGATCAATTTACTATTTTATTAAACTATTATTTAAACATTTACACTTTTTATTAAATTCATTATTAAATTTTGTCGTATTTTTTCACATCTAAAAAAGCAATAAATGGGTGGATTTTTGATGCTAATATTAATTCCAATATTGAATTTTCCTTTTAAATCTGTCAAACTCGTTGTTAGATTTTTACGTACGTAATTAAAATTTTAAGTTTCTTTCTGAGAAAATTTAACTGTTAAGAATAGTATTCTGGGGTGAAAATTGAAAATTCGAAATAGAAATTTTTAAAAATTAAAATAAGAGTTATGGGTTGGATTAAAGAATTTATTATTTACTTTGTTAAAAAAGAAAAAAGAAGGTGTCTTATATTTAACTTTAGAATTTATTTGATACGATTTTGAAAATATAATTTTGAAAAAGTGTAAATGTTTAAATAATAGTTTAATAAAATAGTAAATTGATCAATGTAAAATCTAATAAAAAAGTGATAAAATTTTATGTCGAAGAAAACTACTATAATTGGGATTGTAGTTCTAGTTCTTGGTGCAGTAGCAGTACCAGGCGGTATCTTTGCAAGTGATTATATTCGAACCCTAGTCCGCGATGGCGTTTGTGAGGGCTTATTAGATATTCAAGATGGTGTTATTGAAGATGCTGAAGATACAGTAGCAACTCTAGCGATCCCTGAAGTTCTTCTTGGAGTTAAAGCAGAAGCAGATGCTGCATTACCCGATATTGTATATGGAGGAACGACTGCGAATATGTTAAATCAAACAATAATGGGAGTAGCTGCGATATTAACGTTGCCCGTGGCATTGGAACTGTTCTTTAATAATGAGAGTTTCACAATTTTGACAGGAGCACCATATGATGGTGTAACAGAGTATATCACAATGGGAATGGGGCCCTCACTTGGTTACACCGCTGGCGCTCAGAATACGTTAATGATAACTGGTACTGTCATTTCAACTTCAATATATAATAAGACTATTCCAGGTATTATAGCAGATACAACTTTTGGTTTTGGTGTTTTGTATTATCTTGAAGCTTATCAAGCAGCAGCTACTTCAGTTCCAGGAGTAAACGCTTCAATGCAAGCAGGATATGGAGCTAGTTGGGATCAACTAACATATCTGGCAGCATATTTATCAACATATATGTTTCCAGTTGTTGACCTTTATTACTCACTTCTAGGTACGTCTGTACCAGAAGTGGCTGAAAATCTGTTATATGAACAATGGGCAAATGCTACCTTGGGGCAAATCGACCTTAGTCTCTTAAGTGATTTAATAACTGACCCACTTACGGGTTTAGAAGCAGGATATCCCACTCCAACAGGTATA
>JBHLKV010000035.1:0-6052 GCA_048886305.1 Candidatus Hodarchaeota archaeon | reverse complement strand
GTTTTATCAGCAGAACGACTTTTTACAGAAGAAAATACATTATCTCTGGTCAATAGTGAAGGTCTTGCATTATGGTATAAAGCAAAAGTTAATGATACTAATTATGCTGCTTTAAAGGGATCTAATGTTTTAAGTGATGCTGAAATGTTATTGGTTATGGCCTATGTACCCCACTTTAGAGATGATGTTGTACCATACCTAGCCGAACACAAATATGATTTACCAACTGATGCCTATACCCTAGCAGATGGGCTATTATATGGATTAATGATTCCTGGAATTGCACTTCTAGCTCTTGGTGGAGTAGCATTAGTTATATCTATAATTAAAAGGAAATCGTAATAAAGGCAAAGTAGAAAATACTTATTTAAAATTTACTTTTTTTTTTAATTCTTTCAATATTTATGCCTATATCAAAATAAGATAAATTTGAGTTTGAAGTCATTTTTATTAGAATAAAAAGTGACATTTTTAAATTCAGATTAAATTAAATTCTATTAAAAAACTGAAAATAGCAGGTATTCCCACTATAATTATGGCGGTAATAACGATAATTAGTGTATAGAATCTCCATTTAACTGAGATTTTGTCTCTTTTTTCCTTAAAAATAATATATGGTAATAAAATGGCTATTCCAAAAATCCAAATAGAAAACCAAAACACAACAATGTACCATTTAGGAGGGATAAACAGGAATAATATTGCAATCACTGTTACCCATGATGTAATTAGTTTTCTCATTCTATGTTTGAACATTATATCAACATTTTCGGTTTTTTTAGAAGGTAAAACCAAAGTAAGTAGACCGAAAAGACCAAGCATAACAAAAATAGAATGATACCAATTTAAATAATTAAACTGCAAGGGAGATAGAAGAACACCAATTAAAATCGCCAGAAATAAACTAAATGAGACCCAAATAATTTTATAATGTAATTTTATAAAATTTAAAATCTTGATACCGATATATTTGAAAAATTTTCCTATTAGCCTGAAAAAATGCATTACAAGGTCAAAAAATTTATGAATAATTGTTTTTAAGACTTCAAGCATAAAAATAAAGAGATAAAAAGTAAACATAATGGGGAAAAGAATAATGCTTGATAAGGTTTGAAAGGATGCAAAATAAATAACTAAACTTATTAGTAAAGAGATAAAACTTCCATAAGCGAAGGAAAAGTTATGAGATCTCTTATAAGGTTTAATTAATCCAATACTAAATATTGAAAAGATTAAAAGGGCTATACAAATATTTAATGGAAGGGATAGATTAAAGGAGAAATGTAGCCAACTAAATATATCAATTACTAATATTATTAGAATCATCAAGGAAGTTGTAAATCTAAGCTTTTTTAAGAATGTCTCTTTAAAAAGATGAGATATTTTATTATCAATAAAAGAAATTATTACCAGAACATATAAGGAGATTAGGACTAAAGTAATATTAAAAATTATATTTAATCCTAAGAAAAATAAAGGCCAGATTATAAAATCAAAATACAAAGTAAGAAGCAAATTTTTTCTAATTTTATCTTTTTTCGAGCTTACTTTAGGCAAAAATTCAAACAATTTAATTAAATAAAAAAGCTCTAAGATAATGAGTAAAATTAAAGGTGGAATAGATGAAATTAAGATATCGAATAAATAAGAAATATAGATTAAAATTAAGTAGAAATTTGATGAGCACATAAATAAAACCCAAGAAATTCCTTTAAGATAAACTGAAAGCTTTCCTAAAAGTTTCAATTGATAAGCATCAAGAATCATCAATCCGTGAAGAAAAAGACTTGTTATTAGAATGAGTAAAGAAATTTCAACACCAAGTAGTAGTAGAGATTGAATTAGAATTGACATTACAGAGATGTATAATAATATCCCTAAAGAATGATGTGTTTTAAGTTTATGACGTTTGAGTGTTTCAGCTTTATCAGGATAAAAGTGTGATAAAGAAATAAAAAGGGAGTGATTTGTATAAAATTGCATAGTTAAAAAGATAAAGATTTCTATGCTAATTAGAAGGGGGTTAAATTTTACATATTGGTTTAAGATTAGCAGAGTTGTTAAGGAGAGTATAATAAAACTAATTGTGTGAACGAGTCTACCATAGCTTTCTCGTATTCTTTTTATAAAATAAATATCAAATGAAGTTAAAATAAATAGCACTAATTGAGATATAAACACACTCTCATAGAATCCTACAAATTCAATTGTAAGTCCAAAAACCAATAAACTTGTTTCAAGATACAATAAAAAGATAATTAAAGAATTAGATTTTGTTAAAAAGTTTGGATACTTTTCCTTTACAAACAATTTGTTCATAAAATTAACTGTAATGAATAACAAGCATGTTTCAATCAAAATAATAGAATAAACAGTGAAAAGGTTCAAAACATGGAATACTAAAAATATAATAACCCAATTTATGGCAAAACTTATTTGAAAAGCTGATATTAATAGGAGTCTTATAGTAGTTTTTATGTTTTCTTTGGCTTTTCTTATAAAAAAACTAAATATAAATAGTAATAATATTGAATTTTGAACGAATAATAAAAGTGAGGGAAACCCTTGCAATTCTTCAAAGCTTAATTCTAATCCATCGGAAATTAAAGAAGAAATATAAAATGAAATCCATATAAAGGAATTATAAAAAAGAGCTAAATGTATCATTGATACTAAATTCTCATTTCTAATGTTAAAATAAGAAACAAAGTACGAATCAATCAAATTTACGAGGGAGAGTGATAATATCAAAAAGAATACATTAAAATGGAAGAAATAATAAAGAAAAACACAAGAAATATTACAAAATGCCAACCATGACCAAAACATTAATTTATTCCGAGTAGTAACAAATAAATAATAAAAATAGTGGTTATCAAGAATAAATAATTCAGTAAATAACATTCCGCTTAAAATTATTGAAAATAAATAAAGAGAGTTTATTATACTAATATCTAATTTAACCATTAATAAGAAAAGATTAAAACCTGTAGCTATTGGGACAATGAAATATATAAAATAACTTATTTTATGAATATCAATTAAAATATTTTTAACATTTAATTCAAGTTCTGATTTTATTATATATTTTATACAAAATAATAGTAGAAAGGGTAGAATGGTTAAAATATTAAGAATCTGATAAATTAATAATAAATTGCTGAATAATACTTCTCTATAAATATTAACACTAATTACTGATATGAGTAGTGAAAAATAAATGGAATTTATCGAAAAGCAAATTAGATTTTGTAATTTAATTTGATTTTTATCTCTGAAAAAGTACGATAAAGTATTCTCTCCTTTTATTTTTTCTTCTATATAATGAGAGTTAGCAAAATTCAATATTAATTGATATAACACTAAATAATCAATCAAGAGTATTAAAACTGCTAAAAAAATGGAAGATTGAATAAAATCAATTATCAAAAATAATTCTTGAAATAGTAATGTAATTGGTAAAGGAAACACATACCATAAATACAATCTATAATTACCAAGCGAAGGGTAAATAAATATCAGAGAACACAAAATAAAAACACTTGCTAGAAAAAATGGATTTTCCGGCAGAAAAATGGCTAGAAAAGAAGACACAGAAGATGAAATACCAAATGATACCGCTAAAAAAGGAATTATTTTGGGGATACGAATTTTCATTTTATAGTAATTGAAAACATAGAAGGAACCACCCCATACTGCAATTGCTAGAAATATCGCAAAAAATAGTAGATTAGGGAGCAAATTTAATGAATTAAAAGTCAACCATGAAATACTAAATATTAGAATCCATGAAGAAATTATGTCAATTAATCTTTTGATTGGTTTAATATATTTAGACGAAAACAGACTAAATCCAACAAAAATAAATGTTAAATTTAATGCATAAATTGGATCTAAAATTATATGAAATAGGATAAAATAAATTGTTAAAAAAATCCCAATTATTGCTGCTAGATAAGAGCCAATTATAATGAGATTTCTTATTGATTTAAAAGCAGGAAAAAATGATAATATTAAAACTAACATTGCAATGGCGGAAATGTCAATTGAAATCGCAATATCTAAAGGAATATTTAATGATAATAGAAAGAAAATTAGAAAATTTGCATTAATAGCTATAAGGATTAACCATACGAACGATATTGTTTTCCAAAATTTTAATTTATAGAATAGTGGTGCTAATAAAACGGCTGCAAAAAGAGCAAATACCAAATACCTTAATAGAATATTAGTAAGAAATAGATTTTGACTAATCCAATAAAGTAAGGCAAGGTTTATGCCCCAAATAACGAGTAGAATTTGATAGAAATATATCTTAATTTTAGTATAGGCAATAGGCAAGAAAAATAGGAAGAATATCACAGTAGCGAGAAGAAATGACCCATTTATTTCATATCCAAAAAAATCTATTGCATTTGTGGCTATATCAACACCTTTAAGGCTTCGATATAATATATAAAAATTTGCAAAAGGTACAATAAACCAGGCATACCATCCTGACTTCCATATTGCCCATGAAATTCTCCATTGATAAATTCCAATAGATAAATAGAAAAGAAAAATTCCAACATCAATAGCTATGATTAATGGAACTGGATCTCCAAATGGTATGGAAAATGACAAACTAATAAAAAAATACAAGAAAATCGGAATACTGATAACTATACACGGTAAAACTATAAAGAATGATATTCTCCTTAATGGCATTCGTGATTTATAAAATAATAAGATATAAGCGAATCCAGTAAGACTTAATGTTAAGGTAGCTGTAAGAATGAAATTAAATTGACCATATATAGGATTATTAAAAAGCCAGGAATACGATATAAAGCTTAAAATGTCAGTAATGAACAAAACTACAGTGAATCTTTTGATAAAGAATCGATATTCTTCAGAAACTAATTCAAACTTCTCGAAATAAGAAAAAGTAATAGGAGATAATAGTGAAACAATTAGAATGAAAGTAATTATTAGATTAAAAACCGAAAATTGAACTAATGATAAATAATAAGTAAGAATAAAGGATATAAAAAAACAGATAATAACTTTAGCAATTATCCACGATATAAATTCAATATTTCTCTGTAACTTAGGAAATTCGGCTTGTATTATAGCTTTGCCATACTTAAATGAAATAAATACTGTCAGGAAAAAGAAGCCGAGATACCAAAATAGATTGAAAGGGTGCATTTCTGTAGGTAAATAGTTTAAAACTTCGCTTAAATGTATTAAAGAAAAAATTACTAATGATGGAGAAAAAATTAGACCATAATATAAAATATCTTTTAGATATCTTAGAAACGGTTTTTGAATAAAAAAATCCTTAGAATAAAGCTGAAGCAATTTTAAAGTATAAATATTTAGAATAAAGAATGTTAAAATAGCACAATTTATTATTAAAAGCCTTATTGTTAGGAGAGATTGTGTTAAACCTAATATTATCATCTCGTATAATATAAGAGAAGAGAAAATTAACCAAACGAAGATCTGAAGACCTCTTAAAGTTTTAACATAGAGCTCTTTTACTTTGAAATATTTTACTATTGATTCAAAGATCCTTAAAATGATAAATAAAATAAAGATGGTTATTATTATAATTAAAACATAATCAATACTTTGACCCATTTGTTCTATTTGTAAACCCATTAGAGTTGGAATACATAAGATTATCCCGGACAAGATGATACTGTTATATAATAAACTCTTTTTCCCTATGGCTTCTGTTAGAACTCCTTTTCTATAGGCATAAGTACTAGGTATAAAGAAGTAAATAGATGCTAGCATTAATGGTAATAAAAATCTAAATAGTGTTTCATAAAAGATTATGAAGAAGTAAAAGAATACTGTTGTTCCAGTTAAAATAAAAGCTATTAAAACTGCTAACAGTGTAACAATTTTCCTAAGATTTTTTCTTATTATGAAGTACATAATAATTAGAATCCCAAAGAGAGTATAAAGAGTAAAATTAACATCAGTCATAACTGTGATAATATCAACAGGCAAGCCGAGATTAATTAACTCTAGACAGATAAATGTAGGAATGCAGCATATT
>JBHLKV010000034.1:0-18734 GCA_048886305.1 Candidatus Hodarchaeota archaeon | reverse complement strand
TTAAACATAGCTAGAGTCAAGTCTTTAAGTTGATTGTTTGTAAAGCAATCTCTAAGTCGAGATTTTGTTCTTGATAATGGTGCCACAGGAATTAATAAAATACTCATAATAACAATCTAATAAATTTAATATAAGATGAAAATAATAATGGAGGATCTTTTAAATTTAGAAGGTTCAAAACTTATTTTAATTTATTTAAAATTTGAACTGATAAAGATTCAAATGCATTTTCTACATTTTCATTTAACTTAGCCGAAGTCTCAAAATATTTTACACCGAGACTCTTTACTTTTTTATCAATAATTTGCTTATTAATATTTCTTTTTAAATCAGTTTTATTTCCAACAATAATAAATGGAATATCTCCACTTATTTCTTCTAATTTTGAAATCCAAAAATCTAAATTTTCAAAGGAAGATAAATCGTTTAAATTAAAAACTACCATAGCTCCAACTGCTTGTACAAAATAATACTCATTACTAAATAATTTATCTTGCTGCCCTCCAATGTCCCAGAAGTACAACTTAAAGCCTTTTTCTTTCACATCTTTCTTCAATTCTGGATTTTTAAAGTCTAATTTATCAATAATATTTGTTAAATCAATTTCTTTTATTAAAAAATTAGCCCCTATTGTTTGATGATATCCTTCATTAAACTTGTCATCTACATACCGTACTAATAAAGATGTTTTACCAACTCCAGGTTCTCCACACAAAATCACTTTTCCTCGATATGACATGTGTTAAATTCCCTTATTTTTTTATTCTCTACTTCATTTATTAATTTAATTTTAGACTTTATACGGTTTTTTTAAAGATTTAACTTGGATAAGGTACTTTTTTTGGTGTTAATTGAATTTTTTTACATTCTGAAGATATAAAATGTCTAAATAAATGTTCATACCCAATAATTTGCTTGGGAATGCCATTTTCCAACCATAATCCTGAGGTATATTCTGGGGCTTCTTTTACTTGATCTAAGGTAGTAAGTAAAAACTGGTTGTCAGTAATCAATAATCCAAAAGGAATTACGCTATCACCTTCAATAGAATGAATTACTACTGAAATTTTCAATAATTTTTTCATCTCTTCTTTTAATGTATCATTATATTTCAACGCAATAACAACTTGAATATCAGATGAAAATTTCTTATTCCAAAGATCTTTTAAAATCCAATCATAACCTCCTAATTCTGTCATTAATAGATCAGGAGTAATTATGAAAAAAATCCTCTCGTTTGCTGAGTTGATTAGTTCTTTAATTTTTTTTCTAATTTTCTCTCTTGAATTAATAGACCAGACTCTGGGTTCAGATTCTTCTTTATCAATTTCCAATTCACTTATAGTTTTCTCTAATGTTAATGCATCTTCTATTTTTTGCTTGTATTCCTCACGAATAGCCTTAAATATTCTGTCTATCGGAATTACTTGGTAATTTGCACCTCTCTTGATAGGTTCCTTTTGAATAAAACCTTTGTCCATTAATCTATTTAACGAGTCATAAACTCTCGCACGATCTACCCCTGAATGTTTGGCGATATCTGCTGGACTTAATATTTTGTACTTACATAAGGTAAGTAAGACTTTGGAATCATTCTTGGTGAAACCTAATGATTGGAGCTCAACTTCAATGTCCGTTTCATCAATATTATTTCCCTGCAATTTCCAGAATTGTCAATTTTTTTTTTTCTATATTATAATAATCTATTCTTAAATTTTATATTTTAATTTATTTTTTTAATAAAAATTATAAATAAATGAAAAAATAGAAATTATGGATTTTTTCCTTTAAATAATGAATCTTTTTTATTGTAACTTTAATAAGTATAGAATATTGAAAAATTAAGAATTCAAGATTTTATTTAATAGAAGTTGAAATTTCAACATTTATCTATTCCTTAAAAATTTCACAATGCTTAATAATAAATTGATTATCTTTCGAAGAGAATATTGAGATATTAATAAAAGTGAAAATTCAAAAAATTAAGAAATAAAGCCTTCATTTAATAAAAATTAAAATTTGATTTTAGTCGGAAAAATTTTTGTAAATTTATTATAACGATCTGATATTCGAATACCATTGATCCCTCTTTATCTCTCTCTCAAAATATTGATTCGAATCATAACATTTATATAATAGAAATGTGTAGTAATAATTAATTATTAATCTAAAAAAATAATAGTATTCTTATTTAAAATTAGTGGAGGAATAAAAAAATGGCAAAAAAGAAACCCGCACCAGCCAAAAAGAAAGCTGAAGGATATATTGCTAAAGCACCTATCCGAAGATTAATGAAGAAAGAAGGTGCTGATCTCGTAGCAGCAGAGGCATTAGATAAGTTGATTGACTTCCTTGAGAAAAGTGCTGCTACTGCAACTAAGGAAGCTCTTAAAGTCTGTAAAACTGACAAACGCAAGAGAATAACGGCTGCTGATGTGAGGAACGCAACAAGATAAGTAATTTAAATTTATAATAATTTTAGATTTTTTTTCTTTTTTTATTGTTAAAAACTATTAAAAAACCTTTTAGTTAGATACTTATTGATATTACTTTCTAACTTCTTTTTAATATCATCTAAACCTTCAGGCAATACTCGTGTTTTTCCCACTATATCTATAAAACCTAATTCAGAACCATATCGGGGTACTAAATGAAAATGTACATGTTCAATACTGCCTCCTGCATCTCTTCCTTCGTTTATACCAATATTATAACCTTTAGGCTTATACAAGTCATTTATTAACAGTTGCAAGCCTTGGATTGTTCTTGTTATATGAATCAATTCTTCTTTAGTAAGTTCGAGGAAATTAGTAATGTGTCTCTGGGTTACAATCATTAAATGAGCGGGATTATAGGGGTACAGGTTAAGCGAAATGAAACATATTTTATCTTCATAGATTTTTAGGGATTTGACCCTTTCATCATTATCTCGGACAGCACACAAGATGCAATCAACTTTTGGTCTTGCTTTTCCTTGGACATAATCTAACTTTCCTAGTGCTTGTAACCACTTATCAAAAATTATCATTCACCATTAGAAATATTACGAGTATAGAGAAAAATCAGGACCTGAGGTGAATTCTTTAGTTTTAGTAAAATCTTCTAGTTTTATCTTCCCTACACAATACTCACTTAATATGATGTTACTCAAAACAGCACAATTGAAGACTCTACGCACACTATTGTAAAAATTCTTTTTTGAAACTAAGCCATCTTGATTTAGAAATATTTGATCACTAATTTCATATCTATGATTTTGAATATCGATTCTGAAAAACATATCTCTTAAGAGAAATAATTTTCTTAATTCCATAAAATATTCCATCTTCTTGTTTTCTTTCAAAGAATTTAAAGCATTTACATGAGGAGGAGATATCTGAGTTCCTAAACTTATAATAATAAGACTCTTATTTTTGGGTTGAAAAACTACCATATTCCTACCAACTGGACGTCCTAGAGGATCTTTTCCAGGGGGGAATATAAATTGAAAACCAAAACCAAGTTTAGGATCAGGAACTTTTCCTCTTAATAATCCTTCGTCCAAGAGATAATCTTGTATAAGTTGTTTTAATTTAGATTCTTTACTCGACATTATAATTCAGTAAGGTTAAGAATGAAGTCAGTTTTATATTTTTTTCCAAGAAAGGAAGTGCCTTTTTACTTTTTTCAAAAGAAAAAGATCTTAATATTTTCCTTTTGGTCTAGGTTGAGGTTGAATGCCAGCACTCTTCAATTTTTCAATATTATTTTCCAAATCTTCTTTTGGAGTACAATATATTACCTGTAAAGTATCTATGTCGATAAATATATTACCCACGATACCTAAACCCATGAGTTGATTATCTCTATCAATAAATGTATGATCAATATCCATTTTAATTGCTTGTTTATTTCCTTCTAATTCAACTAATTGGGGTTGACAAGCAGTATAACCAGTTCCTCTATTTCTTAGTAAGTAAGTCATTATAGCATAATCTAACTCATCGTTTATTTCTCCTCGTTCTTGAAGGACCTTAATTACATTTGGAGCTGACATTTTAATCAATAATATTTTTCTTATTTAGATTAAAATTAGTACAATTAATTAATAATATTATTGGTAAAAAAATAATGATAAAGAGGGATCTTACAATTTTGTTAAAATATTTAAAAAAATAGAAGATCTACCCCCCTTCTCAGTGTTAATGTTCTTTTTTGCCCGATTTGTTTAGATCGGGGAGTTTCAGCTTCCTTTATTGGCCTTTCTCTTCAATAATGACCTCATCGACACTGTGTAGCGCGCAGTTCATTGAACTCAGAACTTCAGTTATAGTTTCTAATAGAATATTATTTCCTTCAATACTAATATGTAAAGATGCAGTTTTTTGATCTAATTCATCAACTTTGATTTTTACTTTTGTCATGCCCTCAATTTCCATTAATGTCCGAGCAACTAAATCAACAGAAGGCATATGTGGTTTTAAAATATCCAAATCGTAGGTAACTTTCATTATCTTCTTTTAAACCTTTTAATTTTATTAATCAAATTTGATATTTTTAAATTCTACCAATATTAATTTAGTAAATACTTATAATTTTTTGTTTATTTATAAAAATTCCTCAATAGCTTCTATTAATTCTGATGGAATTTCATTGAGTTCAACTATTTTATTTGCTTTTTTAAAAGTCTCTAGCTGATGGAAATTAGATCTTGTAGTATTTAAAGCAATGGAGTGAGCTCCAACATTGATAGCTGCTTCTATATCACGATCGGAATCTCCTATTACCACAATTTCATCGGGTTCAACGCTTAATTCATTACATATGAATTTTAGATGATCCGGATGGGGTTTTAGATTTGAAATATTATCCCGTCCAACTATAAGTTCAAAAAATCCTAATAAACTAACCTTTTCTAGTGATATTCTTGCATTTTTTCTTGTATTAAATGTAAAAATAGCCTGTTTTAGATCTTTTGATTTCGCGAATTTTAATACTTGATCAATGCCATTAATCATTACGGCATTCACAGCAGCCTCATGTTCGATTTCTATTATTTCTTTATCAACTTCTGCTATTATTTCATTTATTCTTTCTCTTGAAAGTCCCTCCTTTTGAAAGAAATCTCTTGCACTTGAAACATTCTCTAAAATAGAATATCTCACCGTAAGAAGATTTTTAGGGACACCATACTTTTTTAAAATTTTAATCGCTACATGGCGTGCTCTTAAATAATCAATTTTAAAATGGATAAGAGTTCCATCCAAATCCCAAACTATTGCTTTAATAGACTTCAATATTTAATATACCAGATCAGAATATATGGGACCTTGGGGTGTCAAAATAGATTTTTTCAATTTAACACTATCTATCGGAAAAGATCCAAATTCTAAATTTTTATTTTCATTTATTAAATTCTTGAGTGATTCAAATGTCTTATAATTTATTTTATTCTTTTTTAATCGTCCAACAGTTAAATGTGGTTTAAATTGTATTCTTTTATCACGTTCAATTTTTAATTTTGTATTTAGTGATTCCTCAATATTATTTTTTATATCTTGTAAGAATTGAATATCACCGACGAGTTTTATCCAGAAGACTGAAAATCTATTGAATTGGCCAACACCCTTTAATAAATAATTAAGAGTTCTACCTTGGAACATCTTTTGGTTGACTTCTTCTTTTAAAATAGAATATATTTTAGGAGCTAAAGATTCAGGGGTGTTTCCAAGAAATTTCAATGTCATATGAAGGTTTTCTGGTTCAACGAGTTTAAGTCTTGGTTGATTATTTTTTAAACGGGAAGTAAACGATATAACCTTTTTAATCGTTTCCTGATCTTTTAATTCAATTGCTATAAAGGTTCTAATCATAATTGTCTTCTCTCTTTTTTTTCCAATAATTTAAAATTCTCCATTCTTTTTCTAATAATTGATTTCTATGTTCAGGAATTAAATTTAGGTTTTTCAGATCTTTAAAATTAGATGATTCAACAATTTTTATAATATCTTCTAAAAATAGTTGGACCATCTTTCCACGTGTATCTGCATCCGCAGAAGCATTATGAGGAAGGAGTATCATTCTCATTTCAGGTTGACTTTTTTTGATTGCTTTTAACCTTTTTAAGGTCTTAGCATCTAAGGGCTCAATTGGAAAAACATCAAAAGCAAGATTTATATGAATTTCTTTTTTTTCCAATAAATCCAATAAAGCATTAAAATCTATAACGGACCCTCTAGCAGTGTTTACAAGCAAAGCGTTTTTCTTCATTAATTTCAAAAGTTGTTTATCAATTATTTTTTCAGTGTCCTTATTTAATGGGATGTGAAGACTAATTATATCTGCTTCCTTAAAAATATCTTCTATATTCGCTTTATATTCAAGTAAAGGAAATTCTTTTTCAAATTCTTTCATTTGCATAATATCAAAATAAATAATTTTTACGCCCCAAGGATACAATTTCCTTACCATTTCTTTCCCAATCTCACCTAATCCTACAATTCCCAAAACCTTATTTGTAATAACAGATGATAAAGCTTGATCTAAATCCCATATACTTTTTACTGTCCATTCTCCATTCCAAACATATTGATGAAGATCAATTAAATCTCTTAAATTTGCCATAATTAAAGCTATAGTATAATCAGCTACAGTCTCTTGAAGAACTCCTGGAGTATGAGTTATCATTATGTCATCCTTTTCTGTTCTTTCTATATGATTATAGCCAGCAGTTGAGGTTGCTATCGCAAAAATTTCTGGCTCATTGAGCATTTCAGTAGTAATTTTATGACTTAAATGACAACCAACAATATTAGGTTTGAATGTAATAATATTTTCTAATATTTGCTCTTTAGTTGGAAATCTACCATCGAATACCTTTACATCTGATATTTCATTCAATCTTTGCCAGAGACTTGCAATTGAATCTCGAACTTTTTTACTTACTTTTTCGTTAGAACCAATATTTTCTACTGAAAAAACTGATGATGTGAGATATGTTTTGGGTTTGTAAGCCATATTCTTATCCAGTAGTAATGATAATCTAAATTTTATATTTATCAGATGATGAATATTACCTTTTAATTTTTTCAGGGATATAAAAAATATATTTCTTTTTAAATATCCTCTTTTTAATAAATCTATCAATTCTTCTCATATTGTATAATAAAACCCAGACAAATTTATCAAACTTGTAATATTTTACAACTTCCTTTACTGTAATAGGTTTAATATCGAATTCTTTTGCCTCACGAGCAAAAAATTTATTAACTTCTCTCACTAACCTAGGAATGATTTCTGGCTTTTGCTCTTTAAAAAAATTTGCTATCATATCTACAGCAGTTACCCTCCAATCATAATAACCATTGATAATTCCCGGAGCAAATAGATAATACAATGCTGTTCTTAAAAACCATGGAATACTTTTTACTACGAATTTAATTTCCATTGCTTCTTTTCCATTTACTCGAAAAAAAGGAGGGACTGTATCTATGTAAATGAGTTTAGTATTCTCATCTACACTTGGACTTTCTGGATCATAATCAACTATAGCAAAATTTGAAATTTGTGCATCAAATCCTACTTGTAATTTCGTTTTCTTTTTGTTAAAACTCCAGATTTTTTTCATTTCTTTCAATGCCAAAAGAACTAGGTTTATTACTTCTCTATCACTTACTTGATGAATTACATTATTTCCAATAGATTCAGTTAAGATTTTTTCTTGAATACCATAAAAGGCAATTTTTCCTTCATCATCTTTAAACCATACAATCTCGAAATCAGGAGTTACAATATCAAGATTTTGGTTTAATATACGGTTATAAGTTTTAAATACAAACTTATGTTTCTTTGCCTGCTGCTCAGTATCGAAAATAGGCATTCGTTTGTAAACAAGATTCTCAGGGTCGTTTAAAATCTCTATAACAACACTCATTTCACCTGATCCTAAGACTTTTGCCGGAATTTTACCTTTTTCAGGATGAGCTGTATCAATTGTCTTTTCAAATTCTTTTAGTAATTCAATATTTACATTCATAATTTATCAATTTAGTATTATACAATATTTATTAAACTTAATTTAACATTATAGATATTTAAAAGTATAAAGTTTATTCATGTCGTTTGTTTTTATGCTTATGTTTATCAAATTTTGTAATTACAAATAGAATTAATTATAGCGGGATGCCTTCAATGAAGATGAAAATGGATTGGGAGAATGCTTGGATGATAGAGCAAAATAAAGAGCCAGCACATAACACATTAATTCCCTATCAAGATGTAGAAACAGCTTTAAACGGTTTATATGATGATTCTTTATATTTTAAATCTCTTAATGGCAATTGGAAATTTAATTGGGTAAAAAAACCTTCTGATCGACCAATAAATTTTTATAAAGTTAATTATGATATCAGTAAATGGGATGAGCTACCTGTTCCAAGTAATTGGCAAATGTATGGTTATGGAATACCAATTTATTCGAATAGCAAATACCCTTATAGTGTAAAAAAGAAAAATATCCCTAGTATAGATCATGAATATAATCCGGTTGGTTCATATAGAACTGATTTTATAATTCCTAATATTTGGGACGGAAGAGAGGTTTTCATTCATTTTGCTGGAGTTAAATCCGCTTTTTATCTCTGGATAAATGGTGCTTTTGTTGGATATAGCCAAGGATCAATGACACCTGCAGAGTTCAATATTACAAAATATGTACAAGAAGGTGGTAATATTTTAGCTGTAGAAGTATATCGATGGTCTGATGGTAGTTATCTTGAAGATCAAGACATGTGGCGTTTAAGTGGTATTTTTAGAGATGTATTTTTATTTGCCACACCCAAAGTACACCTTCGAGACTTTTTTGTTTTCTGTTATTTTGATGAGACTTATACAAATGCATTATTAAAAATTAGAGCTAAAATTCATAATTACGGAGAGATCGTAAAACAAGACCATAAAATTGAATTACACTTGCTTGATAAAGATTATAACAGCGTTGGTTCCAACCCTCTCATGGTTCATATGCTAACCATAGAAGGTAATACCGAAGTGGTTATTAATATGGAAGTAGATGTGAAAAATCCTATAAAATGGTCAGCTGAAACGCCATATCTTTATACAATAATATTTGTTTTAAAGGATAATTATGGGGAAATTATTGAGGTTGAAAGCTGTAAATTTGGGTTCCGATCTGTAGAAATTAAAAATAGTCAAATACTCATTAACGGAAAACCTATTATTTTTAAAGGCGTTAATAGACATGAGCATGATCCTGACTATGGGAGGGCAATTCCATTCGAGAGAATGCTTCAAGATGTTAAAATACTGAAACAAAACAATATAAATGCTGTTCGTACAAGCCATTATCCAAATAATCCAAAATGGTATGAATTATGTGATGAATATGGAATTTATGTACTAGATGAAGCTAATTTGGAATCACATGGATTACGAAGAAAATTGCCTAAAAGTAAATCAAAATGGGCTGATGCTGTTATTGATAGAATGGTGAGTATGGTTGAACGAGACAAAAACCACCCATGTATTTTTATGTGGTCCCTTGGAAACGAAGCTGGTTTTGGAAAAAACTTTATAAAAATGAAAGCGGTTGCCCTTGATATCGATCCTACAAGACCAATTCATTATGAAGGAGATTATAAATTAAAAGTTTCTGATGTATTCAGTACCATGTATACGACACCTAAAATTCTAGCAAAATCGGGGCAACTGTTAAAAGTACGGCAACATGGAATTTACCGCCCTGTCAAACCTGAAATGTATAAAGATAAACCAAGAATTCTCTGTGAATATGCCCATGCAATGGGCAATAGTCTTGGAAATTTCCAGGAATATATGGATGTATTTGAAAGGTACGATAATTGTATTGGTGGATTCATCTGGGACTTTGTTGACCAGGGATTACGAAAGGTTTCTCATGACGGAAAAGAATTTTGGGCATATGGTGGAGATTATGGTGATGAACCTAATGATAAAAATTTCTGCTGTAATGGCATTGTTTTACCTGATAGAAACCCTAATCCAGCACTTTATGAAGTGAAGAAAGTATATCAAAATATTAAAATATATCCCATTGATTTATTAGAAGGAAAAGTAAGAATAAAAAATAAATATAATTTCATTTCTCTTGAATTTATAAATATTATTTGGGAATTAATAGCTAATGGTGTAAAAATTGAAGAAGGTAGATTACCTAAATTAGCATTAGGTCCTAATAGGGAGCAGAATTTTATTATTCCTTATCATAAACCAGATTTGGAACCTAAGACTGAATATCATTTAATGATTAAATCCGTTTTAGAAGAAGAGACTTTATGGGCTAAGAAAGGATATATACTGGCATGGGATCAATTTAAATTACCATTTACAACACCTAAAGCACAAAGATTAGATAGTAATTCAATTCCTCCCTTGAATATAGAATATTTTCATGAATTTATCTATATTAATGGAAATAATTTCAAGATTGTGTTCAATAAAAATACAGGGGTCATCGATATTTATGAGTTTAATGGAGAAGAGTTAATTAATTCCCCCATTTTACCCAATTTCTGGCGAGCACCAATTGATAATGATATAAACATTTTACATTATGTTTCAAAACTAAGACGTATCATTTATAGATGGAAGGGTGTTGTCCATGGACGTAAAGTAAAAAGTGTTACTGCTGATAAGCTAAACTCTTCAACTTTTAGAATCAGTGTTACTTTTACAATGCCCTTTGGCAAAACCCTTTATAAGACAATTTATAGAATTTATGGTACTGGTGATATTTTAATAAGAAACTCTTTCACACCAAGAAAAGATATGGTTCGATTTGGAATGCAATTTTCAATACCAAAACAATATAACATTTTAACTTGGTATGGGAAAGGCCCTCATGAGACAATGTGGGATAGAAAAACAGGTGCTGCTGTTGGTATCTATTCGGGTTATTTAGAAGATGTAAATCATAATTATGTTAGACCACAAGAAAATAGTAATAAAACTGAGGTGCGTTGGGTAGCATTAACTAATATGAAAGAATCAGGTTTGTTTATATCCGATATTGGAGGTACTTTACTTAATGTTAGTGCTTGGCCTTATTCAATGGATGATTTAGAAAAAGCAAATCATATACATGAATTACCCAGTAGTGAAAGGATTACTGTAAATGTAGATTATAAACAAAAAGGGGTTGGTGGAGATCGTTTAGGTATACTTGATTTACATGAAGAATATAAATTAAAAAAGGATGTTGAGTATAATTATGGTTTTCGATTAAGACCATATACTAAAGAGATGGGTTATTTGAATTCCATATATAAACTTGAATTTCCTTCAGAGATTTAAGAGATTACAAAGTGAGGAGTAAGATTAATGAAAATCTTTATTATTATTTTTGATACCCTAAGAAAGGACCACACTGGTAAAACATACGGGAATAGCTGGATTAAAACACCCAATTTTGATAAGTTCGCAAAGGATTCATTAGTATTTGATAAATCTTATCCAGAATCACTGCCTACAATTCCATTTCGAAGGTCCACCCATACAGGTATTCGGACGTTCCCCTTTAATCATGAAAAACCATTATTGCGGACCGATGATGTTGTTGATGATCCGGGATGGGCGCCTGTACCCCCCAATATGAGACATATGGTAGAATATTTGAAAGATGACAAATACATTTCAGCCTTTATTACCAGTACCTATCATCAATTCAAACCAAATATGAACTTTCATCTTGGTTTTGACCAGTGGAATTGGATTCGTGGACATGAATTTGATAAATATAGAGTATGGTTCAGAGGTGATTCCACAAAATTTAAACAGAATATTGAGGAACATATTACAAGAAAAAGAAAGATGATTACTCAACGATATCATAAATTAATGTTAAGAAGCTATCTCAGTAATGTACAAGATAGAGAAAATGAGAGTCAATATTTTCCAGGACAGACTTTTCAAAAGGCAGTTGAATTTGTTAAAGATACAATATCACAAGAAAATACTTTTTGTGTTATTGATGAGTTTGATCCGCATGAACCGTGGGACCCTCCTCAGAAATATCTTGATCTTTATGTTGATAAACACTATACTGGAAAGAAAGTCATTATTCCATTTTATAGTACAAATTTGAAATATCTAACTGAAGGGGAATTAAAATATTTGAGAGCCAGTTATGCTGGTGAAGTTTCCTTGTGCGATAATTGGTTTGGTTACTTTATTGAAGAACTGAAGAACCTTGAAATATATAATGACTCTTTAATTATGTTCATTAGTGATCATGGTCATAGCATAGGGGAGCATAATGCAACTGGTAAAATTCCAATGTACTTGTATCCTGAACTCGTAGATATTCCTTTCATGATTAAACCACCTGGAAATATAAGAGGTCCGAAAAGAATAAAAAAGACATATGTATATAATCATGATATTCTACCAACTATATTTGGATTCTTAGGAAAAGAGAAACCAGATATCTTTGAAGGTAAAGATGTTTCATTATTTGTCAATGTAAATGATCAGTTATTAGAAGGACGTGATTATATTACCTGCGGGTTTCATTTGTCTACCCTTTATAAGGATGACCACTATGCTTTCATTACAGCGAATAATCGAAGTAAACAGAAACTTTTCGATTTATCTAAGGATCCAGAGTGGAACAATAATATAGCAGAAGATAATCCTGATTTGTGTAATGAATTTTATAAAAAAATTGAGATTGATGCAAAAGGAGAACTTCTAATGAGCTATTCGTTGACATTAAATCAATCTGTAGATTGGTATGGACAAAGTTCAATCAAAAATCAAAAATAATATTTAATATCTAATCATTAAAAAAAACAATGTTTAGAACTTTAAAAAAGTGATATCAAAATGGCGCGTCCCCTATGGTTTGTAGCATTAATAAAAAAAACCTTTCCAAACGTTAAATTAATAGCCAAAATGACTAAGATCCCGATCATTGGTCGATTATTCGATAAACTTCTCTTCGAAGGAGATGATATCATCTATTTAACTCAGGATAAGCTCATTCCAATAAATCAAAGCATTGAAAGGCAGGATGATTTGGTCTTACCTTCACAAGTTCTTGAATATTTCATAAATAAAGCGAATTATCACTTTATCATGAATACATGTATATGTCGAGAATCTATGGATTGCCAAGATTATCCCAAAGATCTAGGGTGCCTATTTATGGGAGAAGGGACTCTTGATATTAACCCACAGCTAGGTAGAAAGGTATCTAAAGAAGAAGCACTTGAACACAGTAAAAAATGTCGAGAAGCCGGCTTGGTTCATTTGATAGGAAGGAATAAACTCGATCAACAATGGCTAGGGGTAGGAGATGGAAAGAAACTCCTTACTGTTTGTAATTGCGACCCATGCTGTTGTCTTTGGCGTATAACTCCAGTATTAACTCCCCGAATTAGCTCAAAAGTTACTAAATTGGCAGGTGTGAAAGTTAAGGTCACTGAAAAATGTATAGGCTGTGGAACTTGTACTAAAAATATTTGTTTTGTTGATGCAATTCATTTAGTTGAAAATAGAGCTTCTATTAATGAAAATTGCAAAGGCTGCGGAAGATGTGTAAGTGATTGCCCTCAAAATGCTATTGAACTAACTTTTGAGGACGAGGAGTATGTAAAAAAAGCAATAAAGAGGATTGATAAATTAGTTGATATTACTTAAATTTCATTCCCAATAGATATTCCTTTCCTTAATATTCCTTATCCTTGTCCTTTGTTTAAGAGCAGAAACTGCTTGAACTGCTTCTTTAATGGAGTGAAAGACAGGAATATTAGCTAGTTCTAAAGATTCTATTATTAAAGAATATTTTGGAATGTAAGGTATAAAGCATACAACTGGTTTTTTTTTAGTTAATACAACATTCGCAATACGTCTTCCTACTTGAAAAGAAATATTTGGTGGATATGGAAGTATCAATAAAATAATACATTCAATTCTTTCTATATCAGACAAATATCTAATTACATTTTCAATATCAGTATCTAATACTGAACCTGTTAAATCAATTGGATTATTGAATGACGCAATTTCACTTGCAGTTGGATTTGTAAGAGATTTAAGCTCTTCTTTTTCTTCCTCTGTTAATCGAACCGCATTTAATCCATATTTTTTTAACATGTCGCTTGCTAAAACCCCATGTCCTCCAGATCCAGACACTATTACTACATTACCAAAAGTTACTACATTTTTCCCAAAAGGATTTCTACGCTTTGATAATACATCATATACTTTTAAACATGTTAATAATTCTCTCTCAGAATGAGGTTGAATAACGTAATTTTGTCTCAAAGCAGTATAAATAATTTCATAATCACCTGCGAGACTTCCTGTATGAGACTTGGTTGCTACTTTACCTTCTTTTGTTTTTCCCCCATAAAAAACAATTACCGTATCCTCTGATTCTTTTGCCAATTGTGCAAATTTTGTAGCTTTTCCTTCTTTAAAACCCTCTAAATAAAAAGCAATATTTGTTGTATCTTTATCTACTTTAGTAAAATATTCTAATAACATACATTCATCCACTACTGCCCGATTTCCTATAGAAACCGCAGTAGATACTCCTATATTTCTCTCATAGAATTTATTGAAAAATTGATCAACAAGGACGCCCCCCGATTGGCTAATCAGCGCAACAGATCCCTTTGGAGGTTTAGTAAGGCGTTCCGTAGGTAAAAATATTGTATCTACCAAAGGAGGAGCGTAAACTCCAAGACAATTGGGTCCAAGTACAGCAATATCATTATCAAATGCTATTTTTTCCAATTTTTTTTGGCGTTCCACCCCTTCCCCACCTATTTCAGCGAATCCTCCTCCTATTATAACACTTGCAGGAATTCCAAGGTCAGCACAGTCTTGTATGTACCCTAATGTATCATCTGCATGTACTGCAATAACTAAAAGATCAGGTATTTCAGGAAGTTTATCTAATTTTTCGTAAAGCTGTATACCTTCAAGTTCCCCTCCCGTGGGATAAATACCATAAACTTTAACATTCATTTCAAATTCATTTTTTAATAACACTATTCTACCTGGACTAAGAGGATTTTTTTTTGAAATTCCTACAACTGCTATTGAGTTTGGTTTGAATAGCTTTTCTAATTTCATTTTAAACCAACTTTTTAATACTTATTACTTAGTTATATTAGTTAAAGAGTAAAATCATATTTATTTTTGTCTTAAATTAGTTTTAAAGGGAATTTAATAAAGAAAAATTAGGATAAGATTTTTATTAGCAGAAAACAAATAATATCAATTTAAAAAAAATTAAATTTGATTTATATGAGTGAAATAGAAAATGACATTGAAGTGGAACAATTTTCGTATAAACGAGCAGCTTCATATGGTATTGGACAATTATCTGATATAGCGTCCTATCAGGCATTTACATTTCTTACATTTACATTCTATTTTGCTGTTGTTGGAATAGAAATCTTTTGGGTATCCTTGGGCTTTATTATATGGTCAATATGGAATAGTTTCAATGATACTTTTATTGGATACTTATCTGATAGAACTCATACTAAATGGGGGCGCCGATTTCCTTGGATTATGTTTTCTTTATTCCCTATTGCTTTGATTATGTTCTTATTATTTATGCCTCCTTTTAATTGGGGTATTACTAGTACTGGACTAAATTTTGCTTATTTTCTTGTCATTATTATTGTATTTGAGCTATTTTTTACAATGTATGATATTAATTTTACTGCCTTATTTCCCGAAATTTTTCTTACTGAACAAGAGAGAACAAAAGGAAATAATGTAAGACAATTATTTGCCATCTTTGGACTAATTGCTGCTTTTATTTTGCCTGGAGTTTTTATTTCTAGTTATACAAATCCACAAGCTGGAGAATACCCACTTTACGGAATAATCATTGGAATTGTAATAATAATTCCTGGATTGATTTTTTTGAAATTTTCTCCAAAGGGACGGGTTGAATTTAGAGAAGATTATAAGAACGCGCCTAACTTTTTTAATACGCTTAAATATTGTGTTAAAAGTAAGAGTTTCATGAGATATATCCCTGCAGAAATAGCAAATTGGTTTGTTTATGGAATGTTACCTACAATAGTTCCTTTATATGGTGAATTTATTTTAGGTTTTGAAGATCCTCTAATGATTTCATTATTATTGGGTGTAACATTTTTATCAGCAGCATTATTTATGACAGTTCTATGGAAACCATTAGTTCAAAGAATAGGACCAAGAAAATCTTGGTTAATATCAATGAGTGTTTGGATCGCAACTCTAGCTCCTTTATTTTTCCTTAATTCGGATATGCCTTTTTTGGAAGGCATTGCCTTTATTGTCTTTTTCTTAATAGGAATCGGCTTATCTGGTTCATTATATATAATTGACATAGTTATTGCTGACATTGTTGATGAAGATGAGGTAAAGACAGGAACACGTAGAGAAGGCGGATATTATGGTGTAAACATTTTCTTTCAACGTTTTGCTACGGTATTTGTCTTTCTAATCATAGGTCCTGTTTTTCTGATTGCTGATTGGGGAGAATTTGATCCAAAAGTACCGCCAGATTTTGAATTACGTAGTTTAATGTTTATATATCCAGCTATAGCATTAATAATTGCGATAATAGCAATATATTTTTACACTTTAGATGGTGAAACATTAAGACAGGTTAAGGAGCAACGTGAAATACTACATCAAGAAAAGAAATCAAAAATATAATTATTTATTTCTCCTTTTATTTTATTATCTTTTTATTAAGCTTTCTAAATTACAGAATTTTGTAATTAAATATTTATTAGGAATAAAAAAGAAGTATATTCAAATTATAAAATTTTAAAATTTAAGAAATAAGAGGCATATTTTATGACTGAATCAAGAATAAACACTGAAGAAAAATTTAGTTTGAAAACAGCCTTTAAATTTGGTACAGGACAACTTTCTGATGTCGCATCTTATCAATCATTTGTATTTTGGATATTTACTTTTTATTATACTGTAGTTCAATTAAGAGCGTCGATTATTACAATTGCATTTGTAATTTGGGCTGTATGGAATGCATTCAATGATCCACTTTTAGGATATTTCTCAGACCGTACTCATACGAAAAGAGGTCGAAGAATTCCTTGGATTATGGTTTCGATAATTCCATTATCTGTTCTTATGTTTCTTATGTATTCCCCTCCAAAAGTTTTTGGAATAGAAGGTTCATCAGCAAATTTTATTTATTTCTTTATTACGATAATTGTTTTTGAATTTTTTTACACCATGTTTTCATTAAATCAAACAAGTCTCTTTCCTGAACAATTTATTGATAAAGATATTAGAGGGAAAGTGAATAATGTTAAACAACTTTATTCGGTATTTGGATTAATTATCGCTGCTCTTTTACCTTCACTCTTTATCACTGACCCTACAATGCCAGAGTATTTGGAAAGTTGGCCCATATATGGAATAGTTCTTGCCATCTTCACATTTCTTTTCGCATTTATTTTTATAAAATGGGGAGCAAAAGAAAAAGCAGAATTTAGAGAGGATTATAAAGAAACACCTGGATTCTTTGAATCAATTAAATTGTGTGTTAAAAGCAAGAGTTTTAGATGGTATATTCCAGCAGAAATCGCAAATTGGTTTGTTTACGGGATGCTTCCAACAATAATACCTCTCTATGGAAGATGTGTTTTAGGTATTGAGAAGGAATCCATTTTACTTTCAGTTCTTTTGGGTATAGGTTTCATTTCAGCAGCTATTTTCATCAATTTTTGGAGATGGGTTGCTTCAAAAATAGGACCGAGAAAAGCTTGGATGGCATCCTTAACAACTTGGATAATAACTTTATCACCATTATTATTCGTTGATACATTTGAATTAGCATTAATTACTTTTTTCTTTGTTGGGATCGGTTTAGCAGGGTCAATGGTCCTTATAGATTTGATTGTCGCTGACATTATTGATGAAGACGAGGTGAATACAGGTATCCGAAGAGACGCATCGTATTATGGTGTTAATGCTTTATTTTTACGATTTTCAACTGTATTTGTATTTTTGGCCATAAGTCTTGTATTCACTAGTGTTGGATGGGATGTATTTATTCCTGAAGGAGCAGATCTATCAAAATTTGTTGTTGGCTTGAGGATATTAATATTTGTATTTCCAGCAATAGCAATGATAATTGCCATTTTATCACTATACAAGTACCCTTTAGATGGTGAAAGACTCAGAGAAGTCAAAGAGAAGTTAGCAAAAATTCATGAAGAGAAGAAATTAAAAGTTTAATTTTTTTTATTTTTTTTTTGATTTTATGTTTTAAGTTTTTATTTTCTTTAAATTAGCAACTCCAATGCGTATTCTTGTTAGAATTTCATCGAGTTCGTGTTTTTGAACAATCAAAGGAGGGAGAATTTTAATAGTATCTTTCTTGTTATGACAATAATCAAGAAGAACTCCTTCTTTGATTATTGAGAGCATGCCTAATTGGCTATCCGTCTCATCATAGAATTCAACACCCTGCATTAAACCTCTACCTCTCACTTCTTTAATTAAACTAGGAAATTCATCTTTTATTTCTTCCAAACCTTTATGGAACAGATCTCCCATCTTTTTTACATGAGCTAAAAATTCTGGATCTGATTGGATTTCTAGCATTTCTAAAGCGATTGCACAACCTATATCAGAACCACCTGTCGTTGAGATTTGGATAAAAGGCTCATCTTTATAAACAGCTTTTTCAATAAACGGTTTATAACTACAAA
>JBHLKV010000033.1:16977-18800 GCA_048886305.1 Candidatus Hodarchaeota archaeon | reverse complement strand
ACATGCCAAGTTGTAACTTTAGATCTTTCTGGAATTGAGCTAGAAGCGTGATGAATATCTTTCAATTTATCTTCATTATTTTCAGCCAGTTCTGTAGCATCATCAATCGAATTCATGAATTGGAGTGTAAAGTCGGCAATAGCGTCTTTAATATTTTGCGTAGTGTCTCGAGTTGTATTTGATAGGCTATTTTGTAATGTCTTCGCGTTTTCTTCGTATTTAGATTTGTGATCTGCTAACATATCAGTTAAACCTTTATCTAATTCACTAGATTCTCCATTCCATAATTGAATTTCATTATTGATTTTGTCAGAGCAATCTCTTTTACCACCAGAAAATTTATTATCTACATCTCTCGTCCAGTTTTCATTAATTCTTTTAATTTCAGCGTCAAAATCAGTGTAATGTCTTAAAGAGCCATCTTTATGCCTTGTAATTGCTTCATCATATTGTCTATGATGTTGCTTTAAAGTACTTTCTGTAGAATCTTTTAATTTTAAATTGGTATCAGAACAATCTTTTACACCACTTTGCAGTGTATTATCTATTTCCGATGCCATATCTGTTGCTAAGTTCTCTAATTGCGCATCGATTGTCTCTTGAGCTTTGTAATCAAGATCAGTGGTTTCAGAGCTTAGTCCATCATTTTCCTTAGTCATAATGTCAGTTACATCGGTTTTTATGTGATCGGTTGTTTCTCTGGTGGTTGTTATATAATTTTCACTCGTACTGACAAAATCGTCTTTCATAGGTTCTGTGTATGTTAATATGTTTTGTATCGTAGTCTCATGCCTAGCTTTATATTTTTTCTTTTTTCCCATCCAAAAAAATCCTTTTTTAGCCATATCTTCTGAAAAATCTGTAAAACGATTAGCATGTTCAAGAAGATTATCAATCAGAATAAGAGTCATACTTTTAAAATCATTAGTTTGATCAGTCAATATTCTATGTCTCTCATCAACAGTAGCTTTTAAGTTGGTTTGAAGTGTATCTGTAGTGTTTTTCACATGATTCATATGCTCTTTTAGTAGACCTGAAATTCTTTCTTTTAAATCAGTAATTACTTTGTTCATTCTCTCAAGATATTTTTCCAAAATTTGCTCCATTTTTGGTTTTAGTTCATTTGCAGTAGTTTTATGTCTTTCTACGTGTTCATCTAACTCACTTTTTAATTCTTTCTCTAAATTATCTACACGAGTGGAAAAATCATTTAACAAATCAGCAATCAAAGTTGTTATATTATCTTTTGTTTTATTAACAGTTGACTCATTATCACCTACAGCTGTGGCTGAAATATTCTTCAATTCAGTATTTAATGCATCGATTTTAGAGTGAATATCAGTCTCTAATGTTTTAGTGGTTTCAGTAAAACGAGTTCTTGCATTATCAATTTTGTTTTTCTTAACATTATTTTTTGAGTCAGAATCTTCGAAAAACGCTTTAATTTGGCTATCAACTGCAGTTTCTACTTCACCTATACTCTTGTTTTGAATTGCTTCAAGTTTTTCAAAACGGTTTGATTGATCTGCTAAGATATTATCTTTTATTTTAGCAATTTCATTTCTAAAGAGTTCTGATTCAGTGGTAAACAATTCGAAGTAGGGTTCAAGAGGGATATATCTATCTACAATACCTTCAACCCTTTTAAGAAAACCCTTCTCAGTTAGCCAATTAGTAATCTCTAATACTTTCTCATAGGTTAATTCCTCATGTTGTTCGGATAGAGTCATAAACACCTCAGAGGGTGTTGCACGAGGGACTCTTAAATAAACTAAATATATGTTAATATGTTCTTCGGCGAATCCATACCTCGTAAATACTTC
>JBHLKV010000033.1:0-16877 GCA_048886305.1 Candidatus Hodarchaeota archaeon | reverse complement strand
TGAATTCTATATTAATATTTTAATCTGAAAGGCTTTAATAATATTTTCAAAATGATTATATTAAAACTTAAGGTTTTAAGCAGTTGATTTTTTCTTCTTAAATCTTTTAAGAAAGCTTAAGGATACAGCACTTAGAATTAAAAAACTACTAAATAAAATTACAAATATTATAAGTCCGATTTGAAACTGGTGTAAATCATTGTCAACTGGTTCTAAAATCATTTTTTCAATTGCAATTTCCTTAAAACTAATATTACCTGCACTATCATTAGCATAAAAGGTTATTATTATAGTCCCCTTTAAAAGCTTATCCCATTCAATATAATCGATAGTACCATTTATTGTAAATGTTATATTAAGGCCTCCATTAAGATTATACCACATAGTGTCCAAATTCTTATCTTCTATTATAACAATGAAACTGGGAGGATCTTTTCCAAAAGTTTCATTTGCTTCAGGTAAAAGTATAGTAATATTAGGAGGAATGATATCTTTATGTACAATTATAGCATTTTCATAAGTATTACCTAAGGAATCATTTGCAAAAAATATGATTCTAATAGATTCATTGACTTGATCACTCCAACTGGTTTGATTAATTGTTCCAGTTAGCTCTTTAAATGTATAATTAGTAAATCCATTATCAATTGTATACCATGTTGTATTTATTGAACACCAAGAAGGTTTCGATGCTTTTTTCTCAATTGTAACGTTATATTTTGGGGCATGATGTCCAAAAACTTGATTTTCAACTGGTGAATGGATATTTATTATCGCTCCTTTTTTAACAATAGTTAAATTATCAATAAGATAAATGTTATTATAATCATTCGGCATAGCCCATATTTCTAAATTTAGTTTTGTTTCTTCTTTAAAATCATCAACACTTATTTCTACAATTATAAAATGATACGTACTATTGTAAAAGGGAGCATAACCTGGATTTGTATCACGTGTATATAAAGGGGCTCCAGCGCCTCCCGTAATAAAATACATAGGATTGGATGGATTTTTGAAATCAAATGAAGTTGAATCCTCGTATTCTTTTAAACGGTTCATAGGATAACTTCTTTCATAATAATGATTATGTCCTGCAAAAACCATATCTACTTTATACTCTTCAAACAAGGGGCACCAATTAGAAATTAAATCTGTTAGATCTGGACGGGTAGATAAAGAGTTAAAAATTGGTTTATGCATATAGCCAATTCTCCATAATGTATTATTATCTTGATATGATTTATTAAGTACCGTCTCCAACCATGTAGTCTGAATCGTTGAATCTCGTCCAGTATTTAATCCGATAAAATTTACAGGTCCGATATTAAATGAATAATAAAATGAATTTTCTCCATTAGAAGGTAATGGAATGTTGTCATACATATAACCATCTATATGTTCATGGTTGCCCTCGATAAAATAACCTATAATATTATTCGTTAAGTTCTCAACATCGTCAAAATAATCATTCCATTGATTTTGAATTGTACCATCATTAACTATATCACCAGTATGAATTGTAAAATCAATGTCATCAAAGTTTTCAACGATTTTTTTCACAAGTTCACTCCTCTGTTCTCTCTGTGAACGAGAATCTCCAAAAATCAAGAATTTCAGCATAGTAGCATTTCTTGCAGGGGGTGTTGTGAAATTTAAGATTTCTCTTTCATTCGAGGCATCTGAACTTACTTTATAATAATAAGTTTTGTTTGCATCTAATTTTGATATAAAAGCGCTATGTATATATGTCCCTGAAATTAACTTATAGGAAGGTACAACGGTTATATTACTAGCTAATGATGCTTCATTTGAATATATCAACTTCGGGTCAGATGGTTGACTTTCTGTATACCAAGAAATTACAATTGAATTACTTGAATTATTAGTTGAAGTTAACCTTATACCTTTAGGAGTTAATGGACCAGTTGATTTAAGGTGAAAACTATTTTCTTTTAAATCAAAGTAATGATAATTAGTTAGAAATAAAAAAATTAAAAAAAATGACAGTAGGCAGATCTTATATTTAATTAATGGTCGTATCTTCATAATGCTTTTATTAAATTAATTAGTCCAATTTTTTCGAACTAAAAATTTTCTTTAAAAATCACATAGGAATTTTGGTTAAAAAAATTAGTTGTAATAAATGATAAATATAAATATTTTAGATCAATTATAGCTTTATTTATTTATGATAACATCATTAACAGAAAAGTATAATGGTCAATCGTTTAATTGGGAAAAGTTATTCCTCAATCCTTTTTATAATAATATAATTCTCTTAACTTAGACTATATTAGGTGTTTAAAAAAATTGAAAAAAATTAATAAAATTTTAATGGGAGCTTTTGTATTTATGGCGTTAATTTCCATAGTCAGCATAAGTAATGTGGCAGCAGCAACACCTTTAGATATTGAAACAGATAAATATAGTGGAACTCTAGATCCAGGTGAATATACTTTTCGATTTCGTAATCAAACTCAGATACGTATAGATTGTGATTGTTGTGTTTGTATAAATATAGAATGTGAAGCCTTGAAGATTGGAGCAAAGGATTTTATATTAGAGCTTAGTACAGATGGGGATTGTCAAATGAATATGACTTGTACTGAAGAGCAAGCTGAGCTTGGATTATTAAAAGGAAATAGGGTTGTTACAAGAACCCGCAATAGATATACATATAGAGAAGGATTCTGTGTCTCAATAGGATGTAATTGTTCAGAAATCCAAGCAAGGTTACGCATTAAGGCATCAATCCATAATAGAAATGGTGTTTGGGCATATTATCAAGGTGACAAATGGAATCCTGTTCCTACAACTATAGAAGATGGCTATTTGACTGCGGAAGTAGATCACTTTTCTACGTGGACTATTATTATCCCAATAGCCGGAGAAAGTTTTGCAGTTTATTTGGGTTTAATAGGCATTATTGGAGTTATCGCTGTAGTTTCAGTGCTATTAATTAGAAAACATAATATAAACTAAGCAAATAATTTTTAATACTTTATTTTTTTTTATTTTATACTAAAAAATGAGATTAAAATTAAAAGTGCGATTATAATTGGGAGTCAATAAATCAACCAAGAAGAAAAAGCATGTAATAAGCTTAATCTTATTATTTATCATTCTTCTTGAATTTAATTTTATTTTTTATTATGCAGTAGCTAGAGATGAAGATATTCCAGATTTTTGGACAGAAGATACAGTCAACCCTGGAGAACATGTTTCTTATTATTTTCCCAATAATATTATATTTGAAATATCGACCAATTCATTAATAGATCTCTATATTGAATATGATAACAATATAAGAAATCGTCAATCTTTTTTTATATTTAGCAATAATGAGTCAATATTTTTAAATATAACATCAAAAATCAACATGAAAAGCTATGGTATATCAAATCCTCCCTCAAATCCAAAAAAGGGAACTTTTCAGCTAAGATATAAATATAATTGTATTTTTAAAATTCGATCCAATACTTCAATACAAAATCTAACTATTCTGTATCGAAAAAATAGCTTATACGGATTAAAACCTAGTATTAATTATTCTTTGGCGATATATGAATCAAGTCAAGAATCGTGGGAATTAATTGACACTGAAGAGAAGGTTAATGAATCAACTTCTGAACCATACTTAGAAAGTTCTCTTTTAGGTCTTGGAGGAGGTATTGATTATTTTGTCACACTTTTTGAGTTTACTGTAGAACCTTATGATTGGACATGGCTGATAACAACAATATTAATATCTGCGGTCAGTATTTTATCAATAGCCTATTTAATTTCAAAAAAAGATTATTTTCAGTATTTAAGAACCAGAACTATTTCAATTGAGAAGGGTGCTCATAGATTATCCTTAGATGATGTTCTTGAAAACGAAAATCGAAGTAAAATTATAGAACTAATTTTAAATGAACCTGGAATTCATTTTAATGAATTATTAAGAAAGACAGGTCTTGCTGCTGGAAACTTGGTATGGCACCTTGATATTCTCCAGACTTACAAAATAATTGGAAAAAAGAGAGTAGGCAACTTTATAGCTTACTTTCCTTATTATCAAAGAAATCCTATTTCTAATGTTGATTTAAAATTACAGAAAAGTAAATTAACTTTAGAAATACTAGAAATGATTGAGCAAGATCCAGGAATATGGAACAATTTAATTACAAAAAAACTCAAGGTTGATCATAAAACAATACAATACCATATAATGAAACTAGAAGAATTAGGCTTGGTAAATTTTAAAAAAGAGGGAAGAAAGAAGAAGATATTCCCTAACTTAGACTCTGAATATTTCAATAGGAAGAATGAACAATAATATTATTCTCTCAAAAAAGGAGAAAGGTCTTAAATTTTAAATTTAAAATTATTATAGTAATCCCTAACAAACCTGTTAAAAAAGACCACCTTAAATATACAGAAATGAATAAGGGAATTTCCTTAAACAGTGGAAGAGTTCTTAAGAAGAATTCAGTATCTTTTGAAGTAAAAATTATTAATTTTGAAACTTATCTAATATTTAATTATCATTACAGATAATCTGAAATTTGATTTAATAATTTTTAAAATGATAGAATAAAAATGTGATTTGCCATGATAGATCCTGATAAATTTTTAAAATTCGTTAAAAGTCGAAGGAGTATACGAAGTTTTGATGAGACTCCGATTCCTGATAAAGAAATAAACATGATTTTAGAAGCAGGTCGATGGGCACCTTCAGCTAGTAATCGTCAACCATGGGAATTTATTGTTATAAAAAATAAGGAAATTTTGAAGGGTATTTCGAAGTTAGCAAGTTATGCAAAGTTTATTGAACAATCATCAGCAGCCATAGCAATTATTGGTAAAAAGAAAACAAGTCCTAAGTGGTATTTACAAGATACTTCCTTAGTTTCAATGAATATGATGCTAATGGCATGGTCATTAAATATTGGTACATGCTGGATTGGCACTTTAAATAGAGAAAAGGCAAAAGAATTATTAAAAGTATCAAAAGATGATTTTCTTTTAACTATTTTACCGCTTGGATATATTAAAGGAGAAATTCCTCAACAAACTTATAGAAAAGATTTAGATAAAATTAAAAGAGAACTTGCTTAAATTAACTTATAGGAATTATTAAATCCTCAAGTTCCTCAGGTGCTTTAGTTAATTTCATATATCCATCCTCAGTAATCAATACAGTATCAGAATGCCGAAATCCCCCTATATTAGGAATATAAATTCCGGGTTCAATACTTATTAGCATATTTGGTTCAAGTTCACGATCGTATCCTTCAGCAATAAAGGGAGCTTCATGACCAGTAATTCCAAGACCATGTCCAGTTCTATGAAGGATAAATTCCCCATAACCTTGTGTATTGATAAATTTTTTTACTTTTTTATCAATCTCACTCATTATAACCCCAGGTTTTAATAAATCATAAGCTAATGACCTAGCATTAAGCATTACTTCAAATGGTTTTTTTGCTTTTTCAGGAATATTACCTAAAAAAAATGTCCTTTCAATCTCTACTCCATAACCATCAACTTGTGCTTGAATTATCGAAACATGTGGTCCACCTTCTTCCATTTCAGCAAAAATATGTGGCACAGAATGGGGATCAGACGATATTGATGGAGGCCACACTAATCCCATGGTGTCTGTAACTTTAAAATTAGCATTAGGTATGTCTTGCACTATTTTAGAGGTCATGACATCGCTAACTTCCTTATATAAAGCAAATTCGAGAACTTTAGGTCGACATTTTTTCAGTAATATTCTGTGCCCTTTATTGGCAACCTTACAGGCATGTATAGTCCTCCGTATCTCATAATCAGTTTTTATTATTCGTACTTCTTCAATAATATCAGTAACTATTTGATAACCTGGTGTTTTATTAACAATCCCTATAGGCATTAGTGATTCAACACCAACCTTTTTATCTTTTTCAATAAGATCTTGATAAATATCATGCCAATTTTCCCCATCTCTCCCAGGAAACTCATAATAAGTCACAGTATCAACATCACAGCGAACCCTCTCGTCAAAATGTCCTTTTTCTAATAATGGAATTACCATTCTTGGCAATCCTTTAATTGGTATCACTAAAATAAAAGGTCTTTCATGAACATAGAAAGCAAAATTAGTTAAGTAATAAATATTCACAGGATCAACCGCCACATAGTAGTCCAAATCCTGCTCTTTCATCTTTTCTCTTACATTTTCTAAACGATTAGACAACTCTTCTTTACTTGGTGGAGCTTTAATAGCTTTAATTTTGGTGCTCATCATTCTTTCCTACTTTTTAATTATGTATTATAATCATATAATATTAAATATTAAATATAGCTTTATTAGTTGTTAAATGTGGTTCTAAGATGAGCATAGGATATTTTGGTTTAGTTTTGCATGGTCACATTCCATGGTGTAAAAAGTCTGGAATTTGGCCTGCAGGTGAAGAATGGCTTATGGAAGCGTTAAACGAGACATACATTCCTATGTTAAATATCTTGAGAGAATTGAGAGAAAATAGGTTAAAAACGGCGATTACAATCAATATCACCCCAATTTTGGCAGAACAACTAGCGGATGAATACATGAAACAACGATTTTCAGAGTATATGGAAAATTTAATTTCAAGGGCAACAGGAGATATTAAAAGATTTGAAAACCATCCTGAAAGAAGAAAAATTGCTGAATTTCATTTAAGTAATTTTAAGCATGTATTAGATACTTTTTATCATAATTATTATAGAGATATCTTAGGGAGTTTTAAATGGCTCCAAGATGAGGGAATGATTGAATTAATAACATGCGGTGCAACCCATGGTTTTTTGCCACTCTTTGAAAGTGATTCAGGCATTTTTTCTCAAATTCAATTAGCTGTAGATACTCATAAGAAGTATTTCCAGAGAGCCCCAAAAGGCATCTGGCTTCCTGAATGTGCATATCGACCTAAAGAATACAAAGATGGTAAATTTCGAGAAAGTATTGACTATTGGTTGAATAATTCTGGTATAGAGTATTTTTTTGTTGATTCTAATGGAATTTTAAATGCTGAGATGCTGGAACAAAAGAATGAAATAGGATTAAGTACCAATTTTGGTTATAATTTAGAGACTGGGGTGTCAGTATTTGGGAGAAATAGGAATACAAGTAGACAAGTTTGGGATGCAGAAATAGGATATCCTGGAAACGAATATTATAGAGAATTTCATAAAAAAGATCATGAATCTGGATTGCGTTATTGGAGAATTACTCATAAAGAATTAGGAAAAGGGGAGAAACAATTATATAATATTAAAAAATCAGAGGAAGTTATTGAATCTCATGCGAATCACTTTATTTCATTAATTATCGAAGAGTTAAGACAATTCTCAGAAAAATTTCCTGTAAAGGGGATTATTATCTCTCCCTACGATTTTGAACTATATGGTCATTGGTGGATGGAGGGAATATTGTGGTTAAAGAAAATCTTTGAAATGATTCAATATAATGAAGATGTAGAAATGATCACTATTTCTGATTACAATTCCAAATATAAAGATGATTTCTCAATAATTAGGATGGGAGAAAGTAGTTGGGGTGAAGGTGGTCATTTTCAAGTATGGAAAAATCCAAACCATGGTTGGATTTGGCCTTACATCAATGGATCAATAAAAGAGTTTGAGAATGTTTTAGAACTTAATCCTAATCCTAACAATTGGGGAAGAAGGATCTTACAACAAGCAGCCAGAGAATTATTATTAATGGAAGGAAGTGATTGGCCTTTTCTACTATATACTAAACAAGCAAAAGAATATGCAAATATGAGGTTTCATCATCATCATCAGAGATGTAACAAGTTAATTTGGCAAGCAAAGGACTTTAATGATAAAATAAGGCTATCTGTAGGAGAATTAGAAGAATTTGAATCAATTGATAGCTGTTTTCGGGATATAAATATAAATTATTTTAGAAAAATTACTTAAGGACGAGATTTAGAATTTTTTTTGGCAAAAAAATTTTCTTATTTATAAAAGAAAGATTGCTGCTGCTAGTACAGATGCCCATTCATTCTCTTCTTTAACTGTGGCATGTGCTGTAATATTTTTAGTCTCAACAATCTTTCCTCCCATTTTAAAGACCTCCCTTTTCTCATCATAATTTGCATCGGGATCGAATGGAATTCCCAGGGTAGTTGCTAACATTTCTGCTGCTAGATCTTCAGCAAGATCTCCCACTTTTTCAGGTTTCACACCAAAAGAATGATGTTCACTCAAATACCCATATTGTCCTTTATCAGCAGGTTTTGCCACCCCTATAGAAGCACAAATTAAACGATTATACTCATTGGAGTCTACTCTTGCCAAAACAGCAAACACTATTTGACCAGGACGAAGTTGCTTTAGTCCATCCTCCCTATTTATCTCAATACAATAGGGAGGGAGTATTGAAGAGACATTTACTAAGTTATATTTTTCAATTCCTGCATCTCTGAGAGCTTGCTCGAAAGCTGTTAACTTGGTTTTGTGAAATCCTTTACCTTTAACGAAGAATACCTTCTTTGGGACGAGTGACATCTTTCATTTTGAAATTTATTTTCATTAATAGTTAATAAAATAATAAATTCTTAATTTATTTAAATTTATTCAAACTGTAAAAAAATTACAAACTCTTATATAATAAAATGTTAATAGTTTTATCAATCTAAAATTATCTATAATAAGAAAATTGGTGTTAGTATTATTCCAAAGCTCTATTGAGTTTCTTCATAAAAAATGAAATTAATATTTCTATTCATTTAAAAGTGCTATAATAGAAATTAAACATTCGTTAATAATGAAAATAATCGTTCATTTAAAGATTATAATCTATTTTTTATAAATTTAATTTAGATTTATTTATAAAATTTCAACCATTAATCTTTATTTATGAATAATAAGAATAAAGAAGAATACTTAATTGATAAAATAACTCCATTTAATGTAAGAAAAGTAAAAAACATTGAGGACTTATTAATTTCATTGAAAAAGTGTGGATTCCAAGGAAGAAATTTAGGAAAAGCTCTTGATATTCTTTACAAGATGGTTTCAGATGATAATATTTTAACAGTTTTAGCACTTTCTGGAGCGATGGTTCCTGCAGGTATGGGAGATTTGATATGTGTATTAATCGAAAATAAACTTATAGATGTTATAATTACTACTGGAGCAAATATTATTCATGATTTAGTAGATGTAGTAACTAATGTAGGACATTATATTGGAAGTTCTAATGCAGATGATAATTTATTATTTAAAGCTCGAATTAATCGAATTTATGACACATTTTTACCTGAAGATAACTATAAACAAGCAGAAGAGGTTTTATTAAAACTAATACATGAAATTTTTAAAGAGAAGGAAATTAATATCACTCCTTCTAATCTCCTTAAAAAAGTTGGAGAAAAAATTGAGAAAAGATGTATTCTTTCCCAAGCTGCAAATTATAATATCCCTATCTTTGTACCTGCTTTCTCTGATTCCGAATTTGCATTAAATTTAATAAAATATTCAGTGAGAGAAGGTTATAAATTCAATTTTGATATTTTTGATGATGTATTTAAATTTGCAGAAATTATAAAAAATTCAAAAGAGTATGGTACCTTTATTATTGGTGGAGGTGTTCCAAGAAATTGGGCGCAACAAATTTTTCCTTTACTCGATCAAATTGATGAAATTGAAACAATGGGATATAATTATTCCGTTAGGATACATACTGCAACTGAGTATGATGGCGGTCTTTCTGGTTGCACTGTTTCTGAATCAAAATCATGGGGTAAGTATTCACTCGAATCAAGATACGTTAGTGTATGGTGTGATGCAACAATCGCATTACCGATCTTGATTACAGGTTTGTTACAACGTTTACAGATTATCTAATTCTAAAATTTTAAAAGTTTTAGTCTTTAATTTAATATATGGAACATTATCATAAAAAAGACTATTTAATAAAAAAGATCATCCCTTATGATGTTAATAAGGTAAATAACGTTGATGATCTATTAATTACTTTAAAATATTGTGGCTTTCAAGGAAGAAATTTAGGAAAAGCACTTGATATTCTTTATAAAATGGTAACAGATGAACAATGTCTTACTATATTAACTCTTTCAGGAGCTATGATACCTGCTGGAATGGGTGATTTAATATGCGCATTAATTGAATACGAGTTAATTGATGTTTTAGTATCAACAGGAGCTAATATTACTCATGATTTCATTGATGCCACAGTAGAAGGGGGACATTATATTGGAAGTCATCAAGTTGATGATAATGATTTATTCAAACATAGGATTAATCGAATTTATGATGTTTTTCTCCCAGAAGATAATTATGATAAAGCTGAAAAGGAATTATTAAAGATATTAAATAAAGTGTTTCCTACTAAAGAATTTGAAATATTACCTTCAGAATTTTTTAGAATTATCGGAAAAGAAATAAAGAATAAATGTATACTTTCCGCAGCAGCAAATAAAGATATTCCTATATTTGTTCCTGCAATTTCCGACTCTGAATTTGCTTTAGATTTAATTAAATTTACAGTTACAGAAAGTTATGACATTGATTTTCGTGTTTTGAAGGATGTAAAAAAATTTGCTAATATAATTAGAAAAGCCCCATCATGCGGTACATTTATCATTGGTGGAGGAGTACCAAGAAATTGGGCTCAACAAATTTATCCTTATATTGAAAATATTGAACGCCTAACAAGGAAAGACTATGAATTCGGATACAAATATTCCGTTAGAATTCATTCTGCAACAGAATATGATGGAGGATTATCTGGTTGTACTATTTCAGAATCAAAATCTTGGGGAAAATACTCTTCAGATTCAAAATATGTAAGTGTTTGGTGTGATGCAACAATAGCATTACCCATTTTAATTACTGGATTATTACAACGATTAGAGATCATTTAATTTGCCTTATGCATCTTCTAATTTTATTAGGTTTTTTAATTCTTTAAAAGCCTTCTTTTGCATTTCATCATCAAGTAAACAATCTGTTACTTTCCAAAATCGATATTCGTGATTAAGATAGGCAGGGCAGTCCATTTTGATCCTATCAGGACAATTAGTAATCTGCCAACATTGAAACTTAGTTATATCAAAAAACTTATGAAATTTTCTTGGCAACTTTTTATAATCAAATTGAGTCTCTTTGATGTAATTATCCAAATCATTTGAATTATAGGTGTTCCAAAATAGTACAATTTTATTTTTATTTTCTTCCTTTTCAAGGAAATCAAACATACCTGCCATTGCTTTTCCAGTATAAGTAGTTTCCAAATTAAATCCTCTCTCCTTTCCTTCTAAATCATATACAATATCCACAGCTTTTTGTCCCCTAATTGTTTTAATTCCATAATCAGATCCTAAATAACCCTTTATAAGTTCAAAATCACCCTTAACAACTTTTATTTTTGGGAATGTTTTATCTTTTTTATACAAATATTTAAGAGCTTTATTCGCATTTCTAGCTAAATTAGAAGAATTAGCAAGAAATTTTTTATACACAGCTACAGCATATACTTTTGTTTTAAGACCTAGTAATTTACAACCAGCTACTAATCCTGCTGCTGTACCTATAGTACTGCCTGCTACAAATATAATATCAGGTTCTGGGAGTTGTCCTTTTTTAATTTGATCATTTAACTCAAAAATTGCTTCTATAAAACCAACTATTCCTAAAGGGGTTCCTCTACCAAATAAAGGACTCCCTCCGGGAAGTATGAAATCATATTTACGGTGAAAAATCCAGAAAAATAAGGCTTTAATAAAAGTTCTTACATCAGTTTTACCAAAATGTAGTTTTGCTCCAAAAAAATAATATAATAATAATGAACGTTGTACATGCCAAGTAAGAGGTTGATTAAAAAGAAATAAATCACATTTTAATGGGGGTTTTAAAATATTACATGTAATTAGACAAGCTAATCCATGATTTGTACCGATACCACCATAAGTCACAATAGAATTTTTCTTCTTTTTAATAGTATTTCCAAAAATGAATTCAAACTTCCGGAGTTTATTGCCTCCATAAATGTGATGATTTTTATCATCTCGCTTAATGTAAATTTGACCATTTTTCAAATCAAAATATTGTTCTAATTTAGTTAACCTTTCCACTGGTGTAGGTACATTAGTAAGGAGTGGTATCCAAGGAATATTTTCCTTAAGATTGGGATATTTTTTAAATAAGAGAGGTTCTTCTCGTTCCATATTAATTAGAATATTGATTTTATATTGAAAAAAATACAATTTTATTTATAGATTTAATGCTTTTCTTTTACAAACTTTTCAAGCCTTTGTTTCAATTCTTCAGATTGCCCTGTTAAAATCATCACTCGTAATTCTTTGGCGAGTACTGATTCAATGGTATCATCTTGATTTTCATTTATCAATTTTTTTGCCCACTTGAGAGCTGTGTGATCTTTTTGTACTATAGAATTTGCTGTGCGTTTAAGGATTCTTTTTAATCCTTCGGGTTTACAAACTTGATTTACTAATCCGATATTAAGAGCTTCTTCAGCATTAATTTCTGTGCCTAGATACATTAATTGTTTTGCTCGCCCTTCACCAATAATTCTCGGTAATAATTTAGTAGATGCGTTAGAAAAGAAGAGTCCTACTCCTAGTTCTGGGAGCATTATTCTTGTATCATTTGCTGCGATTCTTAAATCACAATATAATAACTGTTCAAATCCTCCACCAATGACCCAACCATGAAGACCTGCAATAATTACTCCAGGGTGAGTTACCATCGCTCTTGTTAAATTTTGAAAGGACTCTAAAAACTCTATAGCCTCAGCTAATCTTTCTCGACTTGTAAGTAGATTATATCCATATTTCAAGTCAGCACCAACAGTAAAGTGTTTCCCATTGGCTGCATAAATAACGCAAACATCATTATTCTCAGCACTTTTTTTAAAAGCATTAATCAATTCTTTAAGAGTGGTTAAATCTAAAGTATTTCGTTGTTCTGGTTTATTCAATATTATTTTTCCAATATCTCCTTGTTTTTCATACAAGACAATCTCTTCCAATATTCAAAACCTCCATATCAGATTTAATATGAATAAAAAGTTCTTATATAAGAAATTATTTTTCATTTTTATGCAAAAATTAATTTTCAGTAAAAAACCCTAAATAATAATGAATCAAAAATTAGATATTCCTAAGTTTGATTATTTATGGCAATATGTAAAACACTGGGCTTCGATAGATCCTGAATTTCCTTTTATCAAATTCAAATGGAAAAAATACAATGCGAAAGAATTCTCCGATGCGATTGATAATTTAGCAGAAGCTTTTCTAGATTTAGGAGTAAAAAAAGGTGATACTATTGTAACAATATTACCAATGATAATGGAATATGTTTTAATATACTTTGCAGCTAATTCTATTGGTGCAATTTGTGTACCAATGGATGTCCGTTTTAGATCAGCAGATTATAGACGTTTTATTAACCATGCAGATCCTAAACTAGTATTTTTGATAGGAAAAGCGCGTGGTTATAATATAGCTAATAATATTAAAGATTTAAGTTCAGATTTTAACCCTAGAATCAAATACTATATAATCGGGAGAGATGAATTTGGTATTCCATTTGAAGAATTACTGTCAAAAGATTATAACTTAAGTAATGAATTAGAGGAGCGTCGGTTAGAATTGAATCCTGATGAAGGTGCTCTAATTATTTTTACCGGTGGAACTACAGGTGTACCAAAAGCAGCACTGCTAACTCATAAAAACATTGCACGAGCGAGTTATTTAGAAGCAAAATACATTAAGGATAAAGGTGAACCTTTAGGATTAAAACCAAGATTTAAAATGATAAATAATTTTCCACCTAGTCATGTAGGTGGTTCTGTTGAAATCATGGGCACCATTATTGCTGCTGGGTGTGAAATAATTTTACAAGAACAATGGAATCCATATGGAGTGTTAAGGGCAATACGAAAATTAAAATTACAATTGATTGGTGGTGTTCCAACAATGTATGCTATAATGTTAAGTTTACCAGATTTAGGTGATTTTGATTTATCTTCGTTAGTTTTGGCTGTTTTAAGTGGAGAGAAATTAAATATGGAACTTTTAATTGGTATAAGAGATAAAATATGCCCTAACATTCTCAATGCTTACGGAAGTACAGAATCAGGTCCAGAAGTCACATTTACAGATATAGGTGACCCATTAAAAGAATTAGCTAATGGTTATGTTGGCAAATTATTACCTGGTCAAGAGATGAAAATAGTAGATGAAAATGATAATGAATTGAAATCAGGAGAAATTGGCGAAATGCTGTTTCGAGGTTCTTTAACTATACCGGAATACTATAAAATGCCCGAGGAAAACAAGACAACTTTTACACTAGATGGTTGGTGCAGATCTGGAGATTTAGGCTACATAACTAAGGATGGTAGAATATACATCAAAGGAAGAAAAAAATTTATAATTCGAGTAGGTAGCTATACTGTAATGCCCTCTGAAGTAGAAAGCGTAGTTATTGAACACCCTAAAGTAGCTATGGTTGCAGCTATTGGAGTTCCTAATAAAATTTACAATGAAGTAGTATGGCTTGCTGTTGTCCCTAATTCTGGACAGCAAATCAATGAAAATGAAATAATAGACTTGTGTAAAAAAGAACTAGCAGATTTTAAAGTTCCTAAAAAAGTAATAATTAAGAAAGAACTTCCGATTACTCGATTAGCAAAAATAGATAGACCAACCCTCCAAAAACAAATTATAAAAGAATTTAAGTTATTCTGATTCTAAATCTTATTTATAGTATTAATATAATTTTATAGAATGATTTAATATGGTTTTAGAGAACTTGGAACCAAAAATTGTTTGGAATATTTTTGAAAATGTCGTTGCCAGTACCCCTAGACCTTCCAAACATGAAGAAAAAATTCGGCAGAAGATTAAAGATTGGATATTTGAACAAAAAAGAATAACTAATATAAATTTCAAAATCTATGAAGATAATGTAGGAAATCTATTAATTAAGAGACCAACTTCAAAAGGACTGGAAAATTCTCCTTCCATTTTACTCCAAGGACATCTAGATATGATCTGTGTCACAAATCGTTCAGATGGATATAATTTTTTTGAAAATGGGATTCCATTACGTATCCAAGATAATAATGAGTGGATAGATGCTGATAGAACATCCCTAGGAGCAGATAACGGCATAGGACTTGCATTAGCACTCTCTATTTTAATAGAAAAAGAAATTGAAGAATGTCATGGACCAATTGAGGTACTCTTTACTGTTAATGAGGAAGATGGATTCACGGGAGCTATTAATCTTGATGTAAAAACACTCAATATTACAAGTAAACACATGATAAATTTAGACAATTCAGAAGGAGAAATCGTTATTGGGTCTGTTTGTGGACGTAGAACTTATTTTAGGAAAAAGTTTGAATGGCTTAAACCCAAAACAAAAAAAGATTTACTTTTTATTGAACTTGCAATTAGTGGACTTTTAAGTGGTCATTCTGGGGGGGATATTCATCTTCCTAGAGCAAATGCAAATAAGTTAGTAGCTAGGATGCTTTCTGCTATAATTCAAGAAATTGACCTATATATTTGTAATTGGAATGGTGGTATTAAAGGGAATATTATTCCTAGTGAATCCAAAGTAAGGTTTGCAATTAATTTAAAAGATCAAAACTTTTTTGAAAATTTAATCAATAAAGAAATTTCTATCTATTATGATTATTATAAAAACAAAATTTCAGATCCCCCCGAATTGGAGCCAAATTTAAAAATTGAATGGGAGACCGGAGAACCAGAAGATTTTCTATCTTTAAGAGATACAAGAAATATTATTTATATAGCAAATATCATCCCTCATGGAGTTATCCGTAAATCTCCTTTTTTTGAGAACTTCGTTGAGACTTCAAACAATTTTGGGCCTGTTAAGACAGATGATAATGAGATTGAATTTCAATTATATCCTCGCAGTATTGTACGTACAGAACTAGATAATTTTTGTCGTAGGATGATTCACTTAGGAGAATTAACAGATTGGCAAGTCACTTTACGTTCTGTCTTACCTGAATGGAAACCACGACCAGAATCAAAATTTTTAAGTTATGTAAAAGAACAATATGAAGCTGTTTTAAAGAGACCAGTTAAGATTAATTTAATACATGGAGGATTGGAGACAGGAATGATCAGTGAAAAAATTCCAGAAATAGATATGGTCTCTATTGGTCCTAAAATTATTGGGGTACACACGGTTAATGAAAAACTGAATATTTCTGATGTTGGAACTGTCTATGAATCATTAATTCGGATCATAAAGAATTTTCCAAATTCAGGATGCTAGGTTAAAATATAGCCGTTACCTTCTTGTTGAATTATTAATCTATTTTTAATGAATTTATCAAAATGATTTTGGATCATTATCATTTCAGCAATTATTTCATAGTTCTTGAATTCACTATAATACTTATATATTAGATTTTTACCCTTGAAATCTGTTACCAAAACTGGTTTTGTCTCAGAGAAATTTGATAAAATTCGTTCATCGCGTTTATGTATAACTGATTTATATTTGATTAATTCTTCTTTTATTTCTTTTCTACCCTCAATTATTCCTCTATGACCAGTAGTAACAATTTCTATATCTAAATCTAATAATTTATCTATTGATTGCTCAAAATTAATTAAGTTTGAGTCGATTCCAGCATAAAAGACAAAATTCGTTAAATCAATATCTGCTAAGAAACCTATTTTCGAATTCAGTTCTAAAAATGAACAATGACCAGCTGTATGTCCTGGAGTATGAATTACTTTCAATTTATAATCATTACCGATCTTTATAATCTCATTGTCCGTTAAAGTTTTATCTATTTT
>JBHLKV010000032.1:0-19483 GCA_048886305.1 Candidatus Hodarchaeota archaeon | reverse complement strand
TTTTCATCTAATAAATATATAACAAGAGATCGTAAGGTTGAAAAGGCAAATCCACCGCCGATTACTACTATATTTTTACCCTTCATTTCTTCAATTGGCCAACCATTACCTAATGGACCTCTCACTCCGACGATATCTCCTGTATCAACGTTGTGAAAGCCTGTTGTAACAGTACCCATCTTTTTAATAGTAAATTTGATAGAACCTTTTTCAGTTGGAGATGAAGCAATACCTATTGGGCATTCTCCTTTTCCGATTAGGCTAATTTCTGCAAATTGACCTGGAATATAGTTGAAATCTTTATAATCTTCTTCCTTGTTAAATTCTAATTCAATAGTTTTTATATCATTTACTTTATTCTCTGATACAACAGCTTTAACTTTGGTAAGTATGGGAATATATGGATTAGGCACTAATCTTCTCCTCCGGCTTTTGCTCAATTTTCGTTAATTTTCTGATAATAGATCTAAGATCATTATTAGCGGGACATAATTGTATACATCTTCCACATCCAACGCAACCTAATGTATTATAATTTTCAGGATAATAACAAAACTTGTGCAAAATCCTATTTCTACTACGTTCAATGCAACTATTACGTGGATTATGACCACTGGTATGTAAAGTATAAAGGCATGATTGACACGTATCCCATATTCTAATTCTTCTCCCTCGATTCTCATTAGGAATATTTTCATCAATAACATCAAAACATGTACATGTTGGGCATAAAAATGAACATGTTCCACAACCAATACAAATTTCGCTAACTTCTTTCCAAACTGGATGTTCAAAATTTGGATCTAAAATTTTGTCTATGTCTTTTAAATCTAATTTGGTTACAATGGATTCTTCTGCTTGCTTTTTTAATTCTTGAGCTGTTGTCAGATCTGTCTCTTTAGCATCAGAAAGCCATGTGAGTTTTTTAATTAAGTCTTTGCCTTTATCTGTTATTGCTTCAACGAGATACCTATCTTGCAAATCAACTAAAAAAATGTCCAAATCATCCTTTTGAAATGGATTTCCTTCAACTGAAGTACAAAAGCAAGTACTCCTCGGGGTATTACACCCAATTCCTATTAAGGTAGTATTTTTTCTTCTATTGATGATAATTTCATCTTTAAAATCTCCTAAAGCGAAGAAATTTGTTAATAAGACAAAACTATGAGCATCGCAAGGTCTAATGCCAAAAATGATATTATTTTCATCTAAATTTTTTGGTTCTTCAATCTCTATCTCTTTCCCATTAATTTTATATTCAAAAAGAACATCCTTCTCTGGAAAGAGTATTTCTTTTGGCGGAATTTTAGAGTTAAGATAATCTAAAACAATTTCTTCAGGATTTGTTATTTTTCCAAATACAATATTTCTTTTTTCTTTAATTGGCGCATAAAAATTATAATCTTTGCTTAAATCATTATATAATCTGGTGATTTGATCTTTTTTTAAAATTTTGAGATCCATTTTTAATCCTCCTCCATCATAAATTCTTCTTTATCCTCCATATCATAAGCCATCATAGGAGGTAAGGTTCCCGGATCAATACCAGTTGTAAAATTAAACCTTTCTTTTGCAATTTTTTCTAAAGATCTCGTTATTAAATTCAAGTCAATTCCCATCGGGCAGACACTACTGCAAGCCCCACAAGCTACACATCGTCCTGCCATATGCATTGCGCGAACTAAATGAAATACAAAAACATCAGAATATTCTGTTGTTTTTCCAAACCAAACAGGTTGGTTTTGATCTACAAAACAAAGATTGCAATAACACATAGGACAGGCTTCTCTGCAAGCATAACATCTTGTGCATGTCTCCAAAAGATTTTTTATGTATTCCCATTTTTCTTCAGTAGTTTTTGAATCAAACTCAATAATATCAGAAAATTCATCTTCAATAACAGGATTTTCTAGGCATTCACCAACACATATCCCTTCTAGATATGGAGGTGATTTAACTTGGCAAACTTTACATAATTCATTCATATATTCGTTAAAAGGAAAGCTCTGTTCGAAATCTTTCCCTTTTACTATGATATTATCACCAGATACCGAGATATCAAAGATTTCTCTTTCTCCAATCTCATCTTCAATTTTCTTCCTATTTATAATTCCATTACAGGGAATTCCTATTATTTTTATGTTTTCAAGATCGAGTTGATGCTCCACCGATAAATGAATCAAAGCCCTTCCAACACAACCTTTTGATATAATACCCACTTTCAGTTTTTTCCCATCTTCATTCAGAAGCGTCGGTATTCGAGGAACTAAATATTTGGCTAAATTAATATAACACAAATTATTCCATATTAATTTATTTACATCCTCTACTTTATCTATTACAATTGGTAATGAACTTAAAGGGATAGTACCTTCTGTGTATCCAATAATAACATCGACTTCTTTTTCTTCAAGTAACTTTCTTGCTAAATCTCTTAATGATTGTTCAATTTCTTTATTTTCATTTTCAATTACCACAAAAATCACCACTCTGGTTCAAATTTATTGTTTGGTCCAAGTTTTTTTATATTATTTGTAACTTTCTTAATTAATGTAGCAAATCTATCTCCTTCAGACGCTGAAGACCACATAAAAGTTACTCTATCTGGATGAATCCCGAAAAGTGTTAATAAATCTTGTAAAATTGCAAAACGTCTTCTCGCAACCAAATTTCCGCTAATATAATGGCAATCACCTGGGTGACAACCCGAGACGATAACCCCATCCCAACCCCTTAATAAACTTTTAATTATGAAAAATGGATTTACTCTTCCTGAACATGGAACCCGTACTATTCTAATATTTGAAGGGTATTGAATCCTACTTACACCTGCTAAATCAGCTCCGGCATAAGAACACCAATTACAGAGAAAGGCAATGATTTTAGGCTCCCAATCTTTATTTTTTTGGGATTGCTCCGACTGGGTTTGCACTTTACTCAAAAAAGCTCACCTCCCATAATTATTGAAAATATTTGTTCACCAGTAAAACCAATAATATCTATTGCTGAACACCTACAGTTACCAGCGCAAGCGCCACACCCTTTGCATAAAGCTTCATTTATTTGTGCAACTGTACCCAATCTTTTATCCTCAACAAGCTCAATAGCTCCATATGCACAATTTTCGACACACATACCACATCCAATGCAGCGTTCTGGACGAACAACAGCAAAAAAAGGTTCTATTTCAACTTCACCCTGAGCCATTAAGGCTGCAGCACTTGAAGCAGCTCCTTTTGCTTGAGCAACAGCATCAGGAATATCTTTGGGTCCTTGTGCTACACCAGCTATGAAAATACCCTCCGTTAACGTGTCGACTGGTCGCAATTTTGGATGAGCTTCTAAGAAAAATCCATCGGCAGATCTTTGGATTCTTAATAAAGAGGTAATAATATCTGCATCTGCTCGAGGCTCCAAACCACAAGATAAAACAAATAAATCAACTGTTAATTCAATTGGTTGTTGTAGTAAAGTATCCTCTGCTCTAATGACAATATTATGGTTATCATCTTCAATTACTTCTGCTATTCTACCTCTCATAAAATTGATTCCATAATTTCGACCTGCTGACTCATAAAATTCTTCATAACCTTTTCCAAAAGCCCGTACATCCATATAAAAAATATAAATATCAGCATCAGGATGTTTTTCTTTATATTGTCTTGCTTGCTTAGTTGCATACATACAACAAACTCTAGAGCAATATTTATTTCCCCCTTCTCTGAAATTTCTACTTCCTACACATTGAAGAAAGGCAATACTATGAGGTTCTTTAAGATCTGACGGTCGGACAGGTTTTCCTATTACTGGTCCAAAAGAACTTAATAACCTTTCCATTTGAAGTCCTGTAATAACGTTAGTGTATCTTCCATACCCATATTGTTTGAGTTCAGTAGGATCATATAAATCCCATCCTGTAGCAACTATTATTGTACCTACTTTAACTTTCAAATATTCTGGTTCATCATCATAAATAATTGCTTCAGGCTCACATACATCTTCTCTTGCACATATTCCACATTTAATACAATTATCCATGTCAATAGTATATTGTCCAGGAACAGCTTGAGGGAATGGAATATAAATTGCTTTTCTTGTAGCCAATCCTAGATCAAATTCATTTCCAACAACGACAGGACAATAATCAACACAAACTCCACACCCAGTACATTTCTCTTGATCTACGTAATGTGGCTTTTTTAAAATAGTAACATCGAAATTTCCTATATAACCAGAGACTTCTACTACTTCAGAATATGTTAACAGTTCTATATTTTTCTCACGTGAAATTTCAGACATTTTAGGAGTAAGTATACAACTCGAACAATCCATGGTAGGGAAAGTTTTATCAAGTTGAGCCATATGCCCGCCGATCGTAGGAGTTTTTTCAACTAAATATACTTTATAACCCTCTGTGGCAAGGTCCAAAGCAGCATTCATTCCTGCAACTCCTCCTCCAATGATTAAACAAGAGGGTTCTACTTTCACCTTCTGGACTTCTAGTGGTTTTAATTCCCTTGCTTTCGCAACAGCCATTTTTATATGGTCTTTTGCGATTTCATATGCTCCTTCTGGATCTCTCATATGAACCCAAGTTGAATGTTCTCTAATATTTGCCATTTCGAATAAAAATTGGTTCAGACCAGCTTCTTTACAGGTGATCCGAAAAGTGGGTTCGTGCATTCTTGGAGAACATGCTGCAACAACAACTCTATTTACTAATCCCGCTTCTATATCTTCCTTAATCATTTTCTGACCTACATCAGAACAAAAGAATTTATATTCTTGGGCTACTTCGACATTTGGGAGTGTTTTTGTATACTCCACTAGATCTGGGACTGAAACTACTCCACCGATGTTAACACCACAATGACATATATATACCCCAATTTTAGGTCTTTCATTACCAGTAACTTTTATTTCTTTTTTAGCTTCTGTCATAGAAATCCTCTCAAATTAATTGTTCTTTAACCATATTAAGGAATGGATCCACAGAAATAAAAGGAGAAACTCCCTGTAACTCATGATTTTTAATTAAACCTAAAGAATTCGGATCCATCCCAAATGCAACCCCTAAGAGTTGAGTAATATATATTACGGGGATGTTAAATGGTTCACCAATAATGTCAGCATAAATATTATTTACCTCCACTTGTCCAAGATCTAACTGCAGATGGCAAAAAGGACAACAATTGATAATGATATCCACATTAGCATCTCTCATATTAACTAGTTTTTCTCTTGTGAAATCAGCTGCAACTTCTTTAACAGCAGTTCGAACTGCTCCACCTGCTCCGCAACACATATATTTATCCTTATAATCAATACTTTTTGCTCCTGTCAATTCAACTATTTCATCAAGAAATCTAGGAGCTTCATATTCACCTTCCCAGGGACGTTTATCACTTGGTTTTACTATGTGGCAACCATAATGCACTGCTACTTTTAAATCTGAAAATTTATGCTTAATATGGTCTTTTAAATGATCTAATCCCATATCAAGATATAAAGCTTGAACAACATGTTTTGGTTCAAGATTGCCCTTATAAGTGCGACCAATTTTGGCAAGATGTTTATTAACTTCTTTTTTTAACTCATATTCATGTTCAAGTTCATACCATGCATCTCTAAGAGTTCCATAACAACCGTTACAACCTGTAATAGGATTTACTCCAATCTCTTCTGCAATCGAAATATTTCTTGCCGCAATTACGAGCCATGTTGGGATATGGAATGCTCTAAACACTCCTGGAGCAGGACAACAGGACGCGCCAGGTAAATCTAAAATTTCGGCTCCAAGATGGTCAAACACATTTCTAATTGATGCTTCAATCATAGGATAACGATTAGGGATTACACATCCTAAAAATAGTCCATAATGCCATTTATATTCCTCACCCATTTTTATTCCCCCTTATCTTTATTCTCTGCTTTTGCACGTTCTTCTTTTAATTTTCCTGCATTATCCATTAATTCTCTGAAACCCACTTCTTTCATTAACTCTTGGCACTCTTTTACAGCTTCAGGATAAGAATGAACTGTTGGTGGTAAAGGTGGCAATCCATAAGATTCTCTTAAATCCCTCCATCTTTTATTTTCCTCACCAGTCGCAGGTACACCATGTCCAGTAGCATAAAAAATATTATTAGCTAACCCAAAATGAGAATCTAAAATATAGCCTTCTTCGACAGCAATATTTCTAAGTTTTATAATCATATCGGTTACTGGAATATCACGAGGGCATCTTTCATAACAATAATAACAAGTTGAACATAACCAAATATCTATATCTTTTAAAACTGATTCGTCACCTGTTAACGCGCGACGAATAGCAGAACGAGTTCTATAAGCTGTTCTTCTCCCCGAAGGACACCCTCCTGTACAAGTTCCACAGTTAATGCATGCTCTTATCTTTTCTAATCCCGCGTCAACAAATTTTTGGGCAATTCTAGAACTCGTAGATTTGTATACTTTTCTTTTAATATACTTTTCCACATTTTCACTCATATTTAATTCAAATCACTTTAATAATTTTGAACTTGATTTGCAATTTTGTAAAAAAGTCTGAGCTTTACTTTTTTAACTTGTTTGATCAAACAATTTTAATTAACAATCTTAAGAAGTGAAAAGTAATTTTATTAAAAAAATTTGTTATCGATATTTAATAACCAAATTCATTGTATTGGTTATTTCTTATATCTAATATTTTTATAAGAAAAGAGGATTAAGTTTAAAAAGTAAATTCCTTTAGTTGTAAATCCTATATAATTCTTCTAAATATTTGATTTGTTTCTTATTCGATAGAAAAGCAAGTTCTTTTATAATAGATTTTTTCTTTTCTTCAGATACATTTAAATTCTTCAATTTTTCTCGTATATCTTTGCGCAGAACTGAATAAATTCTTTTCCAATAAGCTCTTACTTCTTTAATTTCATCTAAATCGTTATTACTTATATCATCACTAATTTTTAACACCTAATTTTTTCAAATAACTTTTTCTTTGAGAATAAAAATAGACGCTAATAATAAAATAACTATATTTTTTAATAAAAAATAAGGAGTCCATTATTTCATAAATTCATTTCATCTCGTGATGTTGATTTAATAATAAAGACTTGTTTAAAGAATGCCTTTCACTTTTAATGCATGGTCAATTTCTTTTTTATGAGGATCTTTTTGACGTTTAGAATGAGCCAATTCAATTAATGCTTCTTTAGACATTTCAACCTTGTCAAGAAACAAATCAATTAATGGTTTATTAAAATCACCTTTCGCTAGGAGGGGCTCAATTGTATTAAAAACATTTAACCAATGATCCCTATCACCTAATCCTTGACGAATTAATTTCGCGATCTGAATTCTATATGCATGATGCCCAAATCTTACTATATCATGCATTCCTATACCCCAAATCAGAATGCAATTAGTTTTTAGAGGGTCTGCTTTACCTTTTCTAATTAGTTCTTCTCTCTCAACTGTGGCGATAATTTCTTTTTCATCGTAAGACCAAACATGAAGAGGTAAGATGACACGGGGAATATTTTCCTCACTGAATTCACTGGGATCCCACCACCACTTTCGCTCATCATTAGTAAAAAAATCCGATTGCCAATGATCAGGTATCCAAGAATGTCTTAATTTCTCATTAGGTATTTCAAAAAAATATCTGGCATTCTCATCAGGGGAGAATCCAATAAAAACATAAGGAATCTTTCGCTTTGCTGCCTCTTTTATTACTAATGCATCGATCATATCCGTACAATTATCACATATTGGTTTCATAAGAGGTAATTCATTAGAATCGTGATTTAAAATCAGCCATTTGTAAAGTTTTGTAAATACATCAATAGGCGGTTCTATAATTAAATGCTTAACATCTAATCTATTAATTGTTTGCTTTATATTCTGAAGAGCAATCTTATTCATATATCCTGTAATAACTGTAACTGCAAGAACATTTAAGTTATACTTAACAGTTAGAAGATATAATAAATATGTGGAATCTTTACCACCAGAAAATCCCACAACACAATCGAATTCTTGATTTCCATGATTATTTTTTATTTCTCCCATAATTTTTTTTATTTCTTTGCGTTTCTCTTGTTTCATTTCTGGTGAAATTGAAACAACAAAAAATTTGTCGGGATTCTTACAGTGATTGCAGATTCCATCATCATCTATTTCCACACTTATGCAACCAGCATGATTAATACATTCTTTACAATAAAATATATCCTCATTCATATTTAAAATAATTAAAATTGTTTTCTTAGTAATGATCTAATTTAGTTTAAAAATCTATTTTAATTTATGTATGAAGAAATTCTCCGGTAATATATTTAAGACTATTCAAAAATAAAGATTTTCAACATTCAAATTCTAATATTAAGTGTGCTTTACTTTTGATTCCTCCCAATTTTTCCGCTGCTTCCTTACTTGGAATATTTTCAGCACCTACAGGCCAATATCCCCATCGATAAAAGTTTTTAGTTTTCCTGTTAAAAGCATTTAGAGAAGATTCTCCATACATCAACATGGCTAGACCTTTTCGTCGATGATCTGGGTCTACTACCCAATCGTGAAAGCTAAACGAATCTAAATTTCCGTGTTTATCAACATGGAAGATATTTGGAATAACATATCCACATGCCACCATTTTTTTGGTTGGTTTATGATATACAACCCATATCATCCATTTGCTCCCATAAGAATAAATAAAATCAATTAAATACTTTAGATTTAAAGATTTTTTAGGAGTTATTTGTGCAGATGGGGGTTGAAATTTAATATGAAGGTTCAAAATTTCATCTAATACCTCCCCAATACCTTCTTTACCAGGATTTACATATTCATACTCGGTATAATCATAATCAGGAAGTTTATGTGGATTTATTTTTAATACAACATTATAATAACGCTCGATTTCAAATTTTATTGAAAATCCTTTCTTAAGGAATGTCTCCTGATAAATAGGTGGATTAATGGGACATCCAATAAACAGATCTTTACTACTTCCATCAACCATAAAACCCCATCCATATATCACTGTAGGTATATTAATTGGACCTCTTATAATCTTATAGTTATTGCGTTTTGCATAATCGATCAATTGTTCAATTAAAAACTCAATTTTAATAATATCATGATCAAATACGCCAAAATAACCAAAAAATAAGGTATCACCTTGATCATCATATACTATAACAATTCCTCCAACTTTATCAGCATTTTCATTAAATTTGTTTTCATAAATCTCTTTTTCAAGTAATATTGCTTTAGCATTAAAGGATATTATATCTGATATAATATATTTATAGAGTTCAGGGAGAATCGGAATATTTGTACCTAAATGAAGGTATCTTAAAATTTCCTCTGGTTTTTCTATAATTCTGGCGTTTAATTCTACTCTTATGCGTGAATCTGCCATAAGAATCTTCAAATTTTATTATTTATAAAATTCTATCTTTTAATTTATTTAAATATTTATAATATAGCTGAAATTTTTTCTCAATACATTAAAAAAGGAAAATTATAGCCTTTGTACCCAAGCATAATAGATTAAACCAGCAGATAAAAGCATGATAAAAGAGCCAATAATGCTAAGAATTGATCTGATTATAGGGTCACGGAACGTGTTATACAAAACCATGATACAAAGAGAAGTTATTAATCCAAAACTTCCAATAAAGAAAAATCCTAATTTTCTTTTGAGCATAGGATCTTTAAAAGTTTTATATAACTTTAAAGAGGTTATAATAAGAGGAAATACTATAAAGAGACTTATAAATATATACAACACTATCAGGAACTCCCAAGCAAAAAGAGGTCTAAAATTGGGTTCTTCAAGAATAGTAATTCCTCCAGGTATATTTAAGCAAAATATGAGTGATAAAGTATATAAAATGATATAAACGGCCCATTTTCTGAGAAAATTCTCCTTACCTGCTTGAAGTAGATTTATATTAAATAATACTAGAAAAATGGGAGAAAGCAATACAAAGTAAGCAGCAATAATATATATAATTGTTACTAAATCTTTATTATCCAGAGGTGGATAAACAGCATTAAGAAATAAACCAATTGAAACAGAAAAATAAAAACCGCTCAAGGTTAGTGTTAATCTATTTCTATTTCTCTTTAAGACTTTGTACGCAATAAATAAAAGGACACCACAAAATATTAATTGAGTAATATAAATGGTTAAGATTCTACTAAAATCGTTATTTTGTAATATCATTTTATTATCATTTAATTATTAGTTTTATACTCTAAATATAGTATTGTGTTAAATTTAGTGAATTATATTAATTTTTATCAATCAGAAGATAAATTGATGTTTTGTTAAGATATATTAAGTATTTTTTTCTTAGAAACTTATAGAAATTTTTAACCCTTGAAAAAATTTGTTTTGATGTAAGCATTAAAATTTAAATATTTAAGAAGTTTGGAAGCTTCTGGGATTATTTTTATGTTGTTATTGATATTTTCTTTAAAATAATTGAAAACTATGTTATCTTCAAAAGTATTTTTCTTAATATTATAGTTCCAACTAAAAATATAACCCCTCGGCTTAAATCCCGCTTCAAAAAAGATTTTTTGATGTAATGGTTCAAATGATGAGACAAAACATTCAAAATATCTAATATCTGAATTTTCTATTAATTTTTTAACTTGCTTAATGAATACCTGTAATTCTTCTAAATTTTTAACCTTATACTTTGTTTTTTCGATAGATTTAGTGTACGGGTTATATATGAATTTAAAATAGGAATCAGAGTCTTTATATAATAAAGTTGTTGCTTTAAACCCAAATCGATCTTCATCAGTCTTTCTATACAAATTCCTCTCGATTTTTAACATTCGAAGATCATTAAAAGATATCTTTGGGTTTTCTACTTTTGGGGTCCCTAAATGAAATCTGTTATTGGAATAATTATAGCAACCTAATGCTTGACGAATAATTTTTGGTTTTTTTTTATCACGATATTTATGTAGAACGTTTTTGTCATAAATAATATGCATGAAATCTGATTCAATTCTATTAAAAAACACATCTTTATTTGGAAAAAATGCGATGGGTTTTAATCCACATAGAGAAGTTAATAATTGAGGAATGCTATCATATGTACGCACTTCTGCATACCACACTAAAATTTTATCTTTATATACTTTCCATGCGTATAAAACACAGCCTATAAAAGCTTTTAAAATGTTAATAATTTTTTGATATTTTCTTTTTATAGCAAACCCATAAAGTAAACCTCGTTTCTTCTCAAATTCCATATGAGCAGCAAAACAACCGACTACTTCGTTTGAATTTATTTTAAATAAGAACCAATGATAATTTGAGTCTAATATCATATTTTTTATTTCTTTGACATCTTCCATTTGCTTATAAGGATACGTACCTTCGTATACATCTTTAAATATTTGAGTTATAACTTCAGCATCAGTTGGTTTTGCTAAGTCAATAATCGGACAAATTCTTTGGTTATCTCGCTTTAGTTCTAATTCAAAATCAAGGTTTAATATGTTTTTATAATCAGAACTAAAACTTCCATCATAAAGATCCAAAAATTCGTCCAGTGTTATAATTGGTTTTAATATTAGTTTACTTACCTGCATTTTTACTATTTATTTAAAGTGAAATCTTATTATCTCTTAAGAGATTTTAAAAAAATGGACCATGCTTCATATAGGATTGAACTAACGTATAACGTAAGAATTGGATTTTATTATTATTTGGATTTAATTGGGCAGCAATTGCTATAGCTTTTTTAGCCATTTCAACATCACCTATATCAAGATAAGTGATTGTTAATAAACCCCATGCTTCCTCTTTAGAGGAATTATATTCTGTTGCTGCCTTAAAACAATCAATAGCTTTATCTAATTCTCCTAAGCGTCGTTTTGCTATACCAAGGAGAAGCCAAGCTTCATCATTTGTAGGTTCAGTTAAAACGATTCTATTTAGGAATTTCTCTGCTTTAACATTTTTTCTTTCATCTAAATATTCTGTAGCTTTATTAAGTTGTTTTTCTAGTGCAATTTTATTAAATTGCATAATTTCGTCGACCTAAAAATAATTTAATCCTTATTTTAAAATTACCAAATCATATATTTATAGCTTTAACTTTTTTTAAATATTTCCAATTTAATTAAATTTTTCCACAAATGAATAAAAAATTGAGAAGTATATAAAGGAAAAAAACATCCAGATACTTGTATTAATATTTTTAATATAAATCAATTTGTGTGTAAAATTTATAATCACAAAAAGTAAATATCTAAAACGAATTTAATCGGAAGTACTGGTTACTTTTATACTATAAAAGTAAATATTGAAATCTAAAATAATATTTAATGTAGTTCAATACTCAAAATCCTTGAGTATTGTACAATATCTTAAAAAACCTCTGGATGTTTTTTCTCGATATTGTTTAAAGTATACACTAACTCAGTAAGTAATTTTTCATTGGGATAAGTGTTTATTGTTTCGCTTAAAAAGTTTAGAATTTGATTAGCAAGAGACTTTTCTTGTTCGGTAAAGATAGATTTGCCATTAAACAACAAATCGAATTCCTCTTCAAACCATAGTAAATCTCTTCTAAATTCGCTCTTTAATATTTTGTGATAGTCATAACTTAAAGTCATACGTCTCCTCAAAGGCATATAAATTCAAATAGCCTAACATAATAATTAAAGTACCCATTTAAAAATTTATGCACTTTGCGGGTTTTTCAAGAAAGTAATTTGAAAAGAAGGAAATTAATCTAGAAAATTTAAATTATGTCGGTTTTATTAAGTCTTTTCCTTTAAGATTATATTTAAATAGGATAAGATAGTTTGTAAAATTTATACACTTTTGTAATTAGATTAACAATTAGAAAGGAAAATTTGGATTTGTTTTAATTATATCTTTGCCATGAATAATTTCTTTTAACTCTGTTAAAATTGTCTTTACATCATCATTTCCTTCTACGTTTGATTCATATATCTGAGAAAATTCTGGAGTACTTCTACTATTATGAATTTCAAATGAGGTGATTGAATAGTTTTCTTTTTTATGAGAGCCTGAAAGCACAATAAGACGAGGATATTCTCTTTTTGGAAATGGATTTTTTTCTCTTAACGTAATTGTAAATACATCATCAGAATCTTTAACATCTTCTAAAGATATATTTTTCCACTTCTCAATTTTCTTAATAAGATTCCTAAATTCACTATTTACTTCTTGCTTTCTAGTAAAGATACCCATTAGTCTCCTCAAATACCAATATAAACCAAAAAAGTTTCTGGTCTACCATTAATAATAAAGTTCATATTTAAAAACCTATTTTAAATTAGAAATTTTCGAAAAAATAATGCGAAAAAAAGGAATTTTAGTAAGTTTTTTATGTTGGTTGATAAAATATTATTATTCAATTTCTTGCTCGTGGAATAGAAAAATAAAAGGTACTTCCCTTATTTCTTCCCTCTGATTCAACCCAAATTTTCCCGCCATGTAATTCTATAATTTTCTTTGAAATATATAGACCAAGTCCTGTACCTTCTATCTCCACATCCCATCCTTGTCCATATCTTTCAATTTTACCAAATTGTTTAAATAATTGACTTTTTTCTTCCTCAGTAAGTCCAATTCCACTGTCTTTTACAGAAATTATATAGAAATTATCGTCGATTTCGGATTTTATAATTATATTTCCACCTGGTGGTGTATATTTTATAGCATTTATTAACAGATTTGAAATTACCTCATGAATCCTCTCTTTATCAAATTCTGTTTCTAGTTTATCATGTAAAATAAATGATAATGCTTGTTTCCTTAATTTAGCTAAGCCTTGTAGCTCTTTTACTGAATATTTAATTAAGAAATTCAAATCTTCTTTAGTAATATTTAGTTGTAATTGACCTTGGTCAAGCTTTGAGCTTTGCAAAAGCATGTTAATAATTTTTTCTAATCGGTTACTTCCATCTTTAATTTCTTCTAAAACTGTAATAATTTCAGTATCAAATTTTGATTTATGGAGTGTTAATAATAGTTCAGTAAATCCTTTAATTGAAATTAATGGTGTTTTCAATTCGTGCGATGTTCTTGATAATAATTCTGTCTTTAATTTATTAATTTCATTTAACATGATATTTTGTGCCTCTAAGTCTTGTTGAACCTGCCACCGTCTCTGTTCAATTTCAATAGCATCAGATATTAAAAACAGTACTAATTTATCTTGGTTAGTTATTATAGGATTATTTTTATAAAAAATTGCAACTCCACTATTAAATTGATTTTGAGAAGAAATTAACTTACCATAACAGCCGACTAAATTAGTATTTTTAATAAATTGATCAGAGTTAGCATATAGAGTTTCATTTATATTAAAAAAGGTTTGAGGAAAATCATGGCTTTCATGAAATAATTCACTCACAAAAAGCTGATCAAAAAAATCGTTATGATCGTAATTAATTACTCTTTTATCTGAAGTAATTATCTGATACTGTTCTTTTTCACTTTTATGTACATATAAGATAAGATTTCCCTTTAGCAATTTATTACAGGTTCTTAATAATAATTGGATGTTCTTTTGGATATTTGTTGTGAAGCTCAAGAAATTAATGTTTAACTCATAAATTAATTCTTCATATAAATGCTTTTCAGTAACATCTTCTACCCATAATCTGAAACTAACTAATTCCCCTTTTTCATTATAATGATTCACTTTTTTTCCAGAAAGCCATTTTTCTTTTCCTTCTTTAGGGATTATCCTAAATTCTAATTCTCTATCCTCTGTAGATTTGAAAAATTTATTAATATCATCAGGATGGATGATATTTACCATCATTTCCTGATTTTTCAATTCATCACGCTTATAACCAAATATATTCAATAGTTTTGGATTAATATAGGATATGGCTTTATTTACTAAATTGACTTCCATTATTCCTACTGAGGAACTATCTAATAAATCTCTGTACTTTTCCTCAGATTCTCTAATCTTTTCATCAGCTTCTTTCTTTTTAGTAATATCTTGAACAATAGCTTGAAAAAAGGTTTTATCTCCGAAGTTTAATAACGTTATTTGGGTATTAACCCATGTAGAAGTACCATCTTTTTTAAACACTTGAAATTCAGTCGGCTCTATTTTCTCTCCTTTATATATTTGAGCTAATTTTTTATTTAAAACTTCGTATATTTCTATTGGATGAAGTGGTAAATCAATATAGGATTTTCCAATAAATTCTTCTTTACGATAACCAAATAATTTTTCAGTAGTAGAATTATAATCAATTATTTTACCTTTTGGATCAAAAAGAATAATAGAATAAGGAGAAGTTTCGATTAAATGACGGTATTTTTCTTCTGATTCTTTTAATTTTTGATCTGCTAGTTGCCTTTCAGTTATATCTTCAAGGGTGACTAATATGCCAGCAACCTTATCTTCTGAATCGTAAAGTGGAATCCTATTTGTATCAAGCCAAATTAGATCTCCATTATCTAGCACCCATGATTCAACTTTATGAAATTCAGGTTTTCCTGTCTCCATGACAATAGCTTCATGATTTCTAAGTTGATTTACCTTATCTTTATTAGAAAAAATCTCGATATCAGTTTTACCTATTATATCCTCAGCTTGTTCTATATTTACAAGTTTAGTAAAATTATGATTACAACCTAAATAAACAGAATTGACGTCCTTCCAATAGATATATTGAGGGATATTTTCCATAACCATCTGTAGCATTTCATATGAGCTCCTTAACGCTTCTTCATACTTCTTTGGATTAATTAGTTTCCAAAATCGTATTTCTGGAATAGTGGTGGTCAGTTTCTGAAAACGTTCCTCGTTCTCATGCAATTTTTCTTCTAATTCTTTAATCTTAGAAATATTTTTTAAAACAATAAATAATTTAGTCTGATGATTATCATCTTTAATTTTTTTAACTTTTATTTCAAACCAAATATGTTTATTATTTTTATGTTTAACTCTAATTTCTTGTAAATGGTCTTCAGATTCAGTTCCTCTCTTTAAAACCTTAATTACTTTCTTTACATCATCAGGATGTAAAATATTTAAAAAAGATTGACCTATTAAATCTTTGTTTGAATATCCAAGCAAATTTTCATAATTATGCTCATTAATGAAATCAAATTTAAATTCATTATCAATCTCCACAACACCTATTAGATCATTGACGTATTCAAAATATGTATGCGGTTTATAATCGCTCAAGTTCTTAGTTCCAAACCTAAATTATGATATGTATAAATAACCAATTCTTTTTATAAATGTAGAAAAAATTCTTAAATATATATATTCGCTTATTTAACACTTTAGTAACAATTAAATATACAAAAAAGCTAATTTTTATGTATGAAACTAAGTAGTGATGATTTTAAACATAATGAAATGTTGGAGAAGAAATTTTCATATCGAGCTAATAACATATCTCCACACTTAAAATGGGAAGATATACCAAGTAATACTAAAAGCTTTGCTATTTCTTGCAACGATCCTGATGCACCTGTTGGTGACTGGATACATTGGCTAGTATTTGATATTCCTTTTAATATAAATGAGTTACCTCAAGGGGGTCCCATTTCTGGAATTGAAATTAAAAACGATTATGGACAAGAAGGCTATGGTGGTCCCGCCCCACCTTCAGGTACACATAGATATTTTTTTAAAGTTTATGCGCTTGATGTTGAGAAATTAGAAGGAGTCACTAAGAGAAATTTCATGCAGAAAGTAAAAGAGCATAAAATTGAATCCGCAGAAATTATAGGATTATATAAATCTAAGTGAATTAATAGATTCAATATTTTCTTAATTGATTAACAACTTTAGTTATATCTTCAAAATTATTATAGTAATTAAATGCAAATCTGAGGAGTGTGTTTTTAGAAGTATTTAGATCTTTTTTCAAAGTCACATATATCTTATTTTTTACTAAATGATCATTAATTTCTTCTGCTTTTTCATGTTCAAGGGTTATAATTCCTGATCTGTATTGAATTTCAAGAGGGGTAATTATTCTATAATTTAAATTTTTTATTTCATCTAAGAACTTGTTGGTCAAAAGAATTATTCTATCCTGTATTCTTTTTACTCCATTTTTAATATTACCATTTCCTATATTATTTTTAACTAGGTCTAATCCTCCCTTTAATGACAGTAGTGCAGCAAAATTAGGACACCCCCCTAAGGCATCCATATATCGTGTTTTATTTATAATTCTCATATTCTCATTATCCAGTGAAAAAGGATCCTCCACACTTAACCAACTTGAAAATGGGATCCCTTTTTCTTTAATCAAGTCTTCATTTATATACAAAATTCCTGCCCCATAACCACAACCTACCCACTTTAATGCATTACTAACAATTATATCAATATTCTGCTCTATAACGTCAATTTCAAAAGAGCAAAAAGATTGTGTAGCATTAACTATGTTCAAAAGTCCATATTCCTCACAAAAATCTCCTAATTCATTAAGATTTTGTTTAAACCCAGTAAGAGATTGAACATGACTATGAATGATATATTTAGTATTTCTAGTAATTAACTTCTTAAAATCTTCTATTAAAAATTTATTATTTCTTGGAGATACTTTTTTACAGATAAAGCCTAATCGCTTAAAAATATGAATTGAAGCAGGAAACTCAATTGACGGGTATAAAATTTCTCCTTTCTCTAATAAGCGCGCAGTGACATTCATTCCAGATGATGTATTTGTTAAGAATGCTATTTCATCAGGTTCAGCATTAATATAATATGCAATATTTTCTCTTGCCAAATCAATTTCTTCCACAAAATCATCATAATGAATGTCACCATAACTTAACATGTCATTAAAATAAGCAATTCCCTTCTCATAAGCACTTTTACTTAATGGAGATGCTGAAGCAGCCATAATATATACTAAATTTTTGAGTGCTGGAAATTGTTCATGCCGAATATCTTCCCAATCAACAGACATATTATTTCATAATTAAGGTTTATTTATTAAATATCAAACGTTTATGAATTAGAAATCTGTGGCGTAGTTAAGATTTCAAGAATTTCTTTCCAATATTTTTCGATATCCCAATATAAATTATTTTTTAAATTTTCAGAAATTTCTTTAAATATAGTTTTAATTCTCAAGGATTCAAGATAATTTATTTCTGGAGCAATTAAGGATAGCATATACTGTTTTTCACCATACCTTTCACCTTCTTTTGAATATGAATCAAAGAATAAATAGCCTTTGTTCTTAATGTTTTCAATATTCAGTAAAATGGTTTGATCTTTAGTTATATTGTTATGCCCATAAATCGAAGTAGCAGCATGAAATAATTGATTTCCTAAAGTTTTAATTGGGATCGGAAAATCTTTTTCTTTTGGATAGAAATCCTTTAGCACAGGGCCTATTTTATCATCCCACTCAACTAATAATATACAAACTAATTTCTTTTGTTCTTCAGATATAGATGGTCTAAAATCTATTGATAAAGAATTGAGCAGCTCTTTAATTTTCTTATTGATTTTCTTTATGTCTTTGTTTCTTAAAATTTTTCCAGAAATAATAGCAAGTAAATCTTCTTCATTAAAAGGTTTTGTAATATAATCATCTACACCTAACATCTTCCCTAATCTCACATCTTCTGGAGTAGATTTTGCTGTTAAAAATATAAATGGGATGTGATTCCATTTTACATTATGGGATACATGCTCGAAAAAATCATATCCATTTATTCCTGGCATCATTATATCACTAATAATTAACTCAGGGAGTAAATCTAAATTTGAGAGAAGCTCAATTGCTTGTTTTCCACTAATTGCTGTAATTACTTTGTAATTATTAGCTTCTAACAATAATTTTATATTATACAATATATCTTGGTTGTCATCAACCAATAAAATAAGGGGTTTCACAGATAAACTCAATTGAATTCCTCAAAAAATAAAATTTTGCTATTGCAGTTATTAATATCAAATGAGTTTATATAAAAATTTTTATTTTTCAGTATGATTTATCCATGGAAGAAATATGTAAAAAGTTGTTCCCTCATTTAATTTACTCTCGACAAATACTTTACCTTTATGAAGATGGATTAATTCTTCTGCTATAGATAATCCTAAACCAGATCCTGGGGTTTCACTAACGTTTTTTGACCGATAAAATCTTTCAAATATGTGAGGTAGGTCATCTTCAGAAATTCCAATGCCAGAATCCTTAAATTGAAATAGAACTCCATTATTTCCATCTATATTATATTTTCCTTGATAGTTATCAAATGCTTTAATATCAATTACAGAATTTTCTTTTGAATACTTTATAGCATTATCAATAAAAATACGAAAAATTTGGTCAATCCGTTTTGGGTCTCCTTTTAACACAAGATTTTCATTAATGTCAATCTTAAAGTATAAATTTTTCTCTTTACCAATTGGTTCCATAAGAGTTAATATATTATTAATTATTCTTAACGGATAATAATCAA
>JBHLKV010000031.1:0-19541 GCA_048886305.1 Candidatus Hodarchaeota archaeon | reverse complement strand
CCTAAACTATCAGCAAAAAAGCTAAGACATGCTATTATGATACCGTTGAGGATGACCAAAGTTGGAATATACCTCTTAAGAAGGCGCTCTATAATCTTTGCAGAACTACGAAAGCCCGGTACTTGCATTTTTGAGGAAATTATCTGGTCTGCAATATCTCGTGGTGCTAAACCACTCACTTCAACCCATATACGGCCGAGCATTATGCATAAAAAAATAAATATGACTAAATATAGTACCGCTTTTACTGGATTTTCAATTAGATCAGCTAATCCTAAAGGTGGTGTGAGTAACCATATTAAGCCACCTTTTGGAACTAATTGGGCTCCCGGACCTGTCGGAGATTCTTGGACTGCAAACTTTCCTAATAGATCGACCCAAAATGGAGATATGACATCACGCAATCCAGAATCGGGACCTGCCAATAGTTGACCGAAAAATAGAAAGTTTGCATATAATGCATTGACGAGAATGACGGGGATATTAGAGACATAAAGCAATTTCATGGGATACTTTCCCTTAAACCCTCTGTAACCCCGATAGGCAAGCGGTATCTCAACCCTTGTAGACTCAAACCATATAACAATGAAGAATATAATTATTGTAGTAAAAATGCCTATTAATGATGGTAATTGTTGCCGTGCAAAAATTGTAGCAAGTGTTGTATTAGGATCACGATCAAATAGTACCCAAAAGAATGCAATTACTATACCTCTTGGTATTCCTTGTTCATCTCCTATAAAACTAAAGCTATTCCAAAAAATTTGACCACCTACTCCTGCTGCTATGAATAAAGAGACCCCACTACCAATACCCCAGCCTTTTTGAAGTAATTCATCAAGCAATATTATAATTATTCCAGAAAAAAGTAATTGTACGAATATAAATGTTGCATCATCAATTCCAAGACCTCTTCCAAATGCTCCTCCTGCTAGATATGCAATAGCATTAAACATTGTTAAAAAGATGGCCAATACTTTTTGAGCTCCGCTAAACATGGCCCTATCATAAGGATCAGCCATATTTACATTGATTATTTTTGATCCTAATAATAGCTGCATGATAAGCCCTGCCGTAACGATGGGACCAATGCCTAGCTCGGTTAACATGCCGCGTTGGCTCGCTAATATTACTCTTAACCAATAGAAATAATCCGTGGACTCTTCTAGCTGAACTCCATATAGAGGAATGTTGGACATAATTAAGTAAATTATTAGGACGAGAGCGGTCCAAATGAACTTCTCCTTAAAGGACACTTCTCTCTGAGGTTGCTTAATCTCAGGCATTATCCGTACAAATGGAGAGAAAAATTTAAGAAATCTTCCTGCCATGTCTAATCAGTATCAAGTATCTTTTACTTTATTTTTAATAGTCTATTAAGTTTATCTTCACAAAATGATAGATGTAATTTAAAAAAAAAAGAATTTTAAAAAAAGTTTATGATTCAAAAAGAATATACAAATTAATTTATAAACTATATTCATAAGTCATACAAAAAAACTAACAAAAAAAAATTGTATAAAAAATAATTTCCATTTCTTCTAGTGTTTTGGAAATTGACCAAACCGAGAAATAGACTTAGGAAATGAGTTTAAAAAAGACTCCCAATACCTGTTGGTTCTTCTTCGACTTCTTCTTCCTTTTTCTTCTTCTCTTTCTTCTTTTCTTCCACTGTTTCTCCAGCAGGAGCTGCCATTACTGGCATAACACTAGCATTTTTAATGACATCGTCTATTTTCGTTTCTTTTAATCCTGCAATAAGCTTGCTGATCTCAGTTTTATCTACTTTTGCACCTGCAGCAGTTAATACTTTTTCTACATTTGCTTCCGTAATTTTTCCTCCAACTTTATGAAGCAATAATGCAGCATAAATACTTTCCATATTTTTAAACCTCCTATTTGATATTTTCTTATTTTAAATCATCTTATTATTATATTATAATATTACTATAAGCCGTATCAACCAAATAATCCTCCAATACCAACGTCTGATTCTTCCTCTGGTTCTTCTTCGGCTTCTTTTTCAACTTTTAATTCTGTTTCGGCAGCAGCTTGAACTTTTTCTCCAAATATTATAGCATTTAAAGTGTTAGCTTCGGATATTGCTTTTTGAATATATCCTTCGGTCATATCATCCACATAAAAAGGCATTTCAAAAAGTACTGCAAGTGCCTCTCTATATGCTTTAGTCATATCTCGTTCGAATCCCCTAGTGTCTATATATAGAACTTCCTCTGGTATTATTTCTCCTTTGCTCCATGCAAAATGAATCTTTATTAATGATTCTATTGGAGTTATACCTAATTTTTTTAAAACAGCTGCCTGTTTAACATCTACCAAATCACCTGCTTCATGGGTTTGTGTATCCTCTCTAATCCAGATAGTGTCATTTTGAATGCGAGTTGGTAGACGTAAAGTCATATTTAATTCGGAAATGACTTGACCTGTTGGTAATCCTGTATCTCCAGCAGGTACCCAAATATCTACTGGAGTTATTTCATCAGGCTTAGCAGGTACCCAATATTCATTTTCATTAAAAATTTTTTTCAATTGAAATATATCCATGTCAGTGAAACATAAAGCAGACTGACCAGGAATACTATTCGCTAATTTATCCAAATTTTCATTTTTAGATTCTCTTTTAAATTGTTCAATTGCTCTTATTTGTAAATTTTTTTTAGACATCCTTATAATTGCCTTTCCCCTTAAAATTTTCCGAGTTTCTTGAATTTGTTTGTCATTCAAATGTGCAACATCAATTACTGCTATATTTTTATATTGCTTAAATAAATTTATCAAATTATCTACCTCATCTAATTTCCATTGAGGTACCTCTTTCTTCTTTATCATTTATTTACACCCCTAAACTTGTGAGATATTCATTATCAATTCTAATAGGATGTCCCATTGTTGTTTTTAAGAACATTGATTTAACATTATTGTATTTATGTGGCATTAAATCTACAATATAATCAACTACCGCTTTCATATTTTCAAGTAAATCATTTGAATCCATAGATTTTTTACCAACCTTTACTTGGATTACTGGTTGTTTCTTCATTTGAACTCTAATGATTTTTTTATAACGTTCAATAGCTGTATTCAAATCCTCTACTGATGAGATAATTCCATATCCGCTTGGAAATGGTTTTGGCATTTTTCCAATTGGTCCTAAAAAACGCGCTAGATACCTTGCAACATTCCGCATTTCTTTATCCTCAACTATAAAGAAATCATACTTCTTTACGAATTTTTTCTTATATTTTTTTTCTTCACTGTTAATTCTTGCTAAATCTTCACGATCAAGTGTATCAAGACCTAATTTTTTTGCTTCTAATAAAATCTCATCAGAGGCAATCACACATATATTTGGTTTATCATTTGTAATAACCGCATTTGGAAGTATTAATTCTTTATCAATTCTAGCCTTTGGATCATTAAGATTGACATCTTTAATGTTTAAGATGAGATCAATAGTCTCATCAAATTTCCTAACTTTATCTTTTTTACCTTCTTTTTTTATAACCGAAAATTCAATGGCTGCATTAAGAGATCTCTGTAATAATTTATCGTCTACTTTCATATTTTTATACTTCCTCCTTAATTATATCATCATAATCTCCATTATCAAGCTTATTTTGAATTACTTTTGGATCTTCACCTTCTACAGTAGCACCAATAGATAAGACAGTTCCTAAAACAGTCTTTATACAAGTTTTGTAAGTTTTTTCCAAAAAAATATCCTTTTTAGCTCTAGTTACATTTTGAATTTGCTCTAATGTTAAATCTCCTATTTTATCTTCAATGCAATTGGAGGAACCTTTTTCTACACCGAGTTCCTTTAGAAGTAATGAAGCCGTGCTTGGAGTTTCAACGAAAATTTCAAATTGCTTCGTTTCAGGATCACACTCAATTCTTACTGGTACTGTTAATCCTTTGAAAACCATTGTTTTTTCATTAACAACATCAACCACATCTTTAATATTAATTCCTGTGGGACCCACTGCGGGACCAATGGGGGGCCCTCCTGATGCAGCTCCACCTGTGACTAATGCTTTTACCACAACTTTACCTTTCTTACTCATTTTAATCCTTTTAATTAATTATCGATTAAATATCATTCAATACAATTTTTTAAGGCAAAGGAACATAGGATTATTAATTACTTATCTTATATTTCAATATCTATATTATATTGAAACCGTACTGTTATTACGTCCTAAGCCATTAAAAAAATCAATGTGAACTTAGTATTTTTAAAAATGAATAAAAGTTAAAAAGTTTTATTAAAATACCCTTAAAAGTATATTTTAACTTTAAAATCTACAACAAAGTCTTCGACCATAATCCAAATTATTTCTTAAATATTCATCAGATAAGATTTTCATGACTTCATCGTAATCTAAATTTACTCGTTCAGCAATTTCATCTATTTCAATTCCAGGGATTGAGATTAATCTAAAGATCTCTTTCTTTGTTTCTTCATTTACGTCAGAATTCATTAGTAAAATGAAAATAATTTTATTTAAAAAATTTTTAGGTTTATAAGTATAAATTCAATAAATTAAAAGATTAATCACTTTCTAAGATTACTTCATGTTTTATGGTCCCGATTTTTTCAATCGACGCTTCAATGATATCACCTGGCTTAATAGCGGATATACCACTTGGGGTTCCAGTTGCAACTATATCCCCTGCTTTTAAAGTTATAAATTTAGATAAATATTCTAAAATCTCGGGGATTTTAAATAACATATGTTTTGTATTAGAAAATTGCCTTAACTCCCCATTTACTTTTAATTGAATCGTGAGATTATGAGGATTTTGAATTTCATGTGAGGAAACTATCTCTGGCCCTATAGGCGCGAAAGTATCAAAATTTTTGCTTCTATACCATGGCAAATTTACGTTTCGATCACTTATTTGCATTTTTCTTGCGGTTATATCAAGGAAAATAGTATATCCTCTAATATAGTCAAAAGCATTCTCAACAGAAATATTTTTTGCAGTTTGAAAGATAATGAAGGCAAGTTCTACTTCGTGATCAACTCTATTATAATTTGGGTTTTCATATAATAGTTTTGGATAAATTATTGGTTCATTATTAGTGACAAGTGTGTTTAAAGACTTCGAAAAAAATACAGGTTCAGTTGGAATTGGGGCTTTTGTCTCTTGTATGTGATCTAGGTAATTTCGCCCTAAGCATATTATTTTAGTTGGATTAATTGTAGAATTTCCTACTTTCATATTAAACATCATTCTCCTTCTAAAATTACATCATTTGTAAGAGTTCCAATTTTCTCGATAGTAGCTTCAATTGAATCTCCAGGTTTAATCGGACCAATACCACTAGGAGTACCAGTAGCAATTATATCACCAGGTTCCAATGTGAACAATTTTGAAATGTATGCTAATAGTTCGTGTACTTTAAATAATAAATGTTTTGTATTAGAAGATTGTTTTAATTCTCCATTTACTTTTAATTCAATGTTAAGATTATGGGGATCTTTGATTTCATCAACTTCCTTTATAATTGGCCCTATAGGCGCGAAAGTATCAAAAGATTTCGAGCGAAACCAAGGTAATTTTGAGGCAATATCTTTAACTTGCATTTTTCGAGCAGTAATATCATTAAAAACAGTATAACCAAGGATCTTATTATATGCATCATCAAGAGTTACATATTTGCATTTATCTTTTATAATAAACGCTAACTCTACTTCATAATCTACTCTATTATATTTACGATTGTTAAATAATAATTTTGGATATATTATAGATTCATTATCTAAGATTAAACAATTTGGAGTTTTTGGAAATAAAACAGGTTCTTTAGGAATATTTGACTTAGTTTCCTCAATATGATCCATATAATTTATACCTACACATATAATTTTTGTAGGATATATAGTATAATCCCCAATTTTCATAGGTTAATAACAAACCTCTTAAGATGGAATTAAAGATTTAAGTTCTCTGAATTTAACAATATTTTTAATACCTTAAAAGATTAAATCATATAATCTATATAAAATGTGTTTAAATTTTAAAAGGATTTATAATTCTTTCAAATTAAAAGAGTAACGGATAAAATTTAGACAAGTGAAATAAGCCTAAATCGAAAAATGAGTGAAAATAATTCACTAAATCCAAATAAAGAAAGTGAAGAAAAACCAATTTTTCAAGTTCCTTTAAGTAAGAAAATTGCTACAACAGGAATTTTTATAGCAGTAGGATTAGTCTTAAGTTATATTAATCCGTTTGCCTATTTTTTAATATTTGGCACTAAAATTAATCCTTTTGCCCACATTGTTAATGCAATAACAGGAGTTTTAATTGGACTCACTTTTTCTTGTATCACTGCTTTAGGTATAGCTGTTTTAAGATTTTCATTAGGAATTGGAACAATCCATGCCTTTCATGGGGGGATATCAGGGGCAATAGTAGTGGGAGTTTTCTCTTATATTTTGCGTAAAAATGCTCCAAAACATGTGGAACTATCTGCTTTAACAGAACCACTAGGTACGGTATTCATAGGAGGAACAATTGGTCAATTGATTTCGCCAATAGGCGAAATTCTTTCAATTGAAGGTTTTCTGACTTATTGGGGTTTATTCGCTTTAAGCTGTATTCCGGGATGTATAATTGGATTTGCAATTCTGTTAGTATTGAAAAAAGCAGGAATCTCATGGGAGGATTTTTATAAATAACTATCAATTTAATATTTTTGTTTATGAAGCTTATTAATTCTTTAAATTTCAACGAATGTATTGGGTGTTCAACTTTATTATATGGAGAAACTGATACAAAAAAAACATCATTTACAGCAAAATTTGTCCAATATCTCTTAGAATCCAATTTTGATCCCCAAGAGATTAGTATTTTAGATTTTGCTCCTAAATTAACTTTTTTTAAAAATTTAAAAATCGGTGGAAGAATTCAAGAATATTATAATGAGAGTATTAAGTGTAGAAATTTAATCATTAAACGAAAAATTATTCCACCACGATTAAAAGCAAAAAATAAATCTGAACTCTATAAAAATTTGTGTTATAATTATGAAATAACCTCAAAAATCCTCGATGATTTCAACAATAATCCTACCAATATTTTAATTATTAACGATATTTCCATTTATCTCCACTTAGGAAGTAAACGGTATATATTACAAACAATATCTAAAGTAAATACCTTTTTTGGCAATAGTTATTATGGTACTTCCATTAAGAGTAAATTTTCTACACTTTTATCCATCAATGAAAAGAAAAAGGTCGATTTTTTAATAAAAAATATTGATAATTCCTATTTTACGGGATAAATACACTCTTTTTTTTTTCTGACTTTTAAATTATAAATATAAATACTATTTATCACCATTGATATTTAATATACTACAGAAGCATAAAAATTTGATATAGTGAATTATATAATGTTAAATTTAAAAAATAAAACTTTATTTATTACTGGTGCTAGCAGAGGTATAGGGAAGGCAATTGCTTTACGAGCAGCAAAAGATGGAGCAAATATTGCTGTAGTAGCTAAGACCAGTGAACCCCATCCTAAATTACCTGGAACCGTTTATACTTCTGCTGAAGATATAGAAGCTGCTGGAGGTAAAGCACTTCCATGTGTTGCAGATATACGGTTTGAAGATCAAGTAAAAGTTGCTGTTAATACTACAGTAAAAGAATTTGGCGGAATTGATATTTTAGTTAATGATGCTAGCGCAATTAGCTTAACTCCAACATTACAAACTCCCTTGAAACGCTTTGATCTTATGTTCTCAGTCAATGTTCGTGGAACTTTCTTATGTTCTCAATTATGTATTCCTCATCTAAAAAAGGCTGAGAATCCACATATTCTTAATCTTTCACCTCCTTTAAATATGGATCCAAAATGGTTTGCAAATCATTTAGCTTATACAATGTCTAAATATGGAATGAGTATGTGTGTTTTGGGAATGGCAGAAGAATTTAAAAAAGATGGGATTGCTGTTAATGCATTGTGGCCAAGAACTGCAATTGCAACTGCGGCTGTAAAAAATTTATTGGGAGGAGAAGCAGCTATTAAACACTCAAGAACACCTGAAATCGTAGCAGATGCCGCTTATTATATCTTAACAAAGACAAGTAGAGAGTGTACAGGCAATTTTTTCATAGATGATCAAGTTTTAATTGAAAATGGAGTTACCAATTTAGGAAAATATTCAGTAGTACCAAATTCAACACTGATTCCTGATTTCTTCCTCTTTGGAGGTGGTGAAACCTGATTAATGGTTTGCTCATTAATTTATAATGTTTCGAAAAATTTTCTCTCTATTTAACTATAGAAATAATGTTAAAAATATGTTCTATTATAATGTATTTAACTAATTCTCAAAATAAGAATAAAATGTCAGATGCTTATTCTAATTTCATGATATATGCATTGAAGGATACTGGTGAAAGAGAAAGATTAAATATAACAGAACAAGAATTTTCTCAAAATAATGGGAGTAAGGTATTAAATGAATCTCAAGTAGCTCTAATAGTTAAAGAAGATATTAGAAGGATATATATATGGAACGGTATGACATCACCAGTGAGAAAAAAATTTATCGCTTCTCGTGTTGCAACAGAATTACAACAAGAATTGATATTTTCAGCAAAGTTTCATCGTTGTAAGATTGTTTCAGTAGATCAAGGTGATGAACCTCAGGAATTTTTAACTGCTTTTGGTTTCAAACCTCAAGCTATAAAAGAAGAAGTTAATAACCAACCTCAGTTTGTTATTTTAAATGAATCAAATAAATTGAATTCACACCCTATTAAGACTTATAAAGTGCAAAAAAGTAGTCTTTATCCCAAACAAGTCTTTAGTATACCTTCAAAAAATACAAATTATAGACCAAAGAAACCACCCAAAGAAATTTTATCAAAAGTCCTCTCAGTTAAGCTTCCAGATGATTATCAGAGAACTCATATATTAATTGGAATTAACACTCTCTATGGCATTATCACTAAAAAAGCTGAAATTTTTGGTAAACCTGTCGAAGAAACAGAATGGGAACCTTTAAAAAAACTCCCAAAAGAAGTTATTGAGTTAGAGGGTCATAAATTACGAGTTCATGTCAATAATGAAAATAATACTATCGAAGCAATAGAGGTATTAGAAATGACAACAACTCCACCACGGAAAAAAATTGAGAAAGAACTTGAAGTAGAGCAAGAAATAGATTATAATAAATGGACTGTTAAACAATTAAAAGAATATTGTGCTAAAAATAATATTAAAGTTCCTTCTTCTTATAGAAAAGCACAAATCATAAAACTTTTAAAGGACTTTAACCAATCTTGAAATATTTAAAAGAAATATCCAATTTCTTTTATTAAAAGAGATCCTCAAGTATTATTAATATGGAAAATTCCTAAAAATTATAATACTAATAAAAATTTATCTATCACATGCAAGAAAATAAACATATTATTTTAATGGGGCCTCCAGGAGCTGGTAAAGGAACTTTTTCCTCTCAAGTAAAAGAAATATTGCCAGACATCATTCATGTTAGTACTGGAGACATTTTTAGAGAAAACTTAAAAAATGAAACTCCATTAGGTTTAAAAGCTAAATCATATATGGATGAGGGCAAACTTGTACCAGATGAAATAACTAACGATATGGTCAAAAAGACTTTAGATGAAATTATTGACAAATCATGGGTTTTAGATGGATACCCAAGAAATCTTAATCAAGCAGAATTTCTTTCTACAATCACTACTATTGATTCAGTAATCCTTTTGTCTGTTGATCATAAAATTCTTGTCAAAAGAATTCTTGGCAGGTATTCCTGTCCAAATTGTGGTGAAATTTATAATAAATATTTTATGAAACCAAAAAAAAAAGGGATCTGTGATAAATGTGGTGAAAGAATAGAATTTAAGCAACGAGCAGATGATACTAAAGAAACACTAAATAATCGTTTGGATGTATATGAAAAAGATACTAAACCGTTAATTGACTTTTATAGAGATCAAGCTTTAGTCAAAGAAATTGATTATACAAATAAATTATCAGAAGATAAAGTAAAGGAAGTTATTTTTCAATAAAAATTTATAATCCCTTTGAATTCTTATGAAATCCAATATATGTGTTGCTATTCCGATAAAAACTAATAATTATGACGAAAATTCATTACTTATCAAAAAAGTTTTGGATGAAAAACCTGATTTCATTGAATTAAGATTCGATTTTATAAATGATGTGGAAAATTTAACAAGAGAATTAGGATCTAGCTTATTAAATCTTGTTCCTCCTAATATTTCTACAATCTTTACATTTAGAAATAATTCTGAGGGTGGACAAATAAAACTTGATAAAAAAGAAAGATTAAAGATTATAGAAAATTTACTTGAAGCCCAACCTGGCTTTATTGATATTGAGATGAATTCTGACAAGGAAGTTCTTAATCATGTTATAAATTTAGCTATTAAAAACAAAGTTAATTTAATTTTTTCATATCATGACTTTGAAAAAACTTCTTCTTATAAGGAAGCTCTTGAATTAATTTTAAGGTTTGAAGATAAATTAATTAATAGACTTATAATAAATGCCAATATAGTAGAAAAAAGCATATATAAAGTTATATTTACAGCTCAACGATTCGAAGATAATTTAATTCCAATAAATATATGTCAATATTTTTCTAAAAATAATAAAAAAATAATCTCTTTTTGCATGGGAGAAATTGGTATTTTTTCAAGAATAATATGTGTAAAACATGGTTCATTCATGACCTACTGCTCCCTATATGAAAAAACAGCGCCAGGACAAATCGCAATTGAAAAATTAAGAGAATTTTATGATTTGTTATTCGAAAAATCTTCTTAGCTCATTTCTTTTCTCATTAGAACACAAGAAAAATATAAAACTTCTAGATTTCTTATAAATAATATGGTTGTATACTTTGCTTTCTTATTTCATATTTATCAACCACCAATTCAAATCCCTATAGTAATAAAACAAATAGTAAATGAATCATACAGACCGATAATCGAGGCGCTTAGGGATCATCCTGAAGCTAAAATTACTTTAAATATTAATGGAACTCTAACTGAACAACTGCATGATTTTGGTTATGACGATTTACTAGGATTAATCACAACCGTAGCTTCGCGAGGACAAATTGAATTTACAGGTTCAGGCAAGTTTCACCCTCTCCTTCCTCTGATTCCAGAACCTGAAATTAAACGTCAAATAAATCTTAATAACGAAACAAATCAACACTTTTTTGGAAAACTTTATCACCCTCTTGGATTTTTTCCACCAGAGATGGCAATTTCAGAGGAAGTTTTAAAAACTGTTAAAAAAGCTGGCTTTGATTGGATTATAATGAGCGGGATTGCCAATACTTTACCAGAATTTCCAATAAATCATATTTCTATCCATCCAAGTGGCTTAAAATTATTGTTTAGAGATGATTACATTTCAATTGATTGCGCTTTCGATAAAATTAATAATGTTGAGACTTTTATCAACAGGTTAAAATATAAGAATACTTCAGATGATATGTATGTTATTCTCGCAATGGATGGGGAAACATTCGGACATCATGTCAAGCACGCCATAAGAGATTTCCTTATACCTCTATTTCAAGCTTTACCTCACAGAGATGATGTGAAAATATGTACAATCTCAGAAATTGTTGAAAGATTTCCTAAAGGATTTACTCAAACACCAAGAGATTCCAGTTGGTCGACTATGCCATATGATATTGCCACAGATGTGCCATTTCCCCTCTGGTTCGATCCAAATAATCAAATCCATATTGAACAACATCGATTCTTCATGTATGCCCTTACATTGATTCATTTATCTGCTAAATATCGAGAAAGCATGGATGAAGAGAGAAAGCAAATTTTTGATAACGCTCGGAATTTGCTTGACAGAGGAATTCACAGCTGTCAGACGTGGTGGGCTTCAAAAAGACCTTGGTACAGCCCAGATATGATTCTGCGTGGACTAAATGAAGTATTAATGGCAAGTGTTAACGCAAAGCGCAGTATACCTGACACTATACCAGATATCAGAGAAGCGATGGAGCTCATAATGAAAGATATGTTAAAAGCTCAAAATAAAATAATTTTATCATTATAAGAAATATAAATAAAAAAAAGAGTTTTTAATCAATTAGCTGCTGCCATTACCAAAAATCTCACCACATACTCCGCACTTCATTAACATTTTATATACAGGAGTACCTTGCATTGAATAATAAAGTACTTGATTTTTGTCTGGCACTTCATGAAGTTTTTTGGGATTTTCTTCTCCACATTTAGGACATTTATTTCTTTTCCATTCTGGCATTATCTTATACCTAATTTTTTAATTATAAGTAAGGTTTGATAAATTTAAATTTAGGTTTTACGATAGTATTATGTTATAATGTCCTTCTAGATTCTATAAGTCAACTTTGTATCTTTGTCTTTTCTATGATTTCATTTATAATTTCTTCAATTGATTTGTTTTCTGTGTTAATAGTAATTTCTGCTGCTGTTTCGTAAAAAATATCTCTAGAAATTAAAATTCTTTCAATTTGTTTTTTAGTATCCTCAGAATGTATTATAGGCCTGGTTCTTTTTCCATTCTTCATAATTCTGTTAAAAATTTCCTCTACAGATGCCTTGAGCAAAACAATGTGACAATTTTTTTTCAACTTTTTTATATTCTCCTTATTTAAGACAACTCCACCACCGCATGAAATTACTACATTTTTTAATTTGGCTGCTTTTCTGCAAGCATTTATTTCATAATTGCGAAATTTCTCCTCTCCGTCTTCAATAAATATTCTTGGAATGGATTTTTTAGCCATTTCAACAATTAATTGGTCAGTTTCAATAAATCTATAATCATCACCTAAGTAATCTGCTATTGCCTTACCAATAGTAGTTTTACCTGTTGCCATAAATCCAATAATCGCTATAGAATCCTTGGTCATGATAAATTTTATCTTAATATGAATTTCAAATTTAACTTTATAATGTTTTTAAAAAAATAAAATATTAGATTTTAGGAAAAAATATAAAATCTAATAGATTATTCTTCTGTAAATCCATGCTTTTCTATTGCACCATTTTTTAAACCAATATAATTACCGGAAATATAGGCGTAAAAGTTAAATTTGTCAGGATCTAACTTATCACTTTTAACATATTTTGAATCTGAATGAGTAGCAACTACTTCACCAAAATAACAAACATGTGATCCCAACTTCAATCGATTTATTACCTTACATTCCATATTCCATGGAAATTCTTTAACCATCGGGACTTGAACTTTCGATCCCTTTTCTTTTGTTAAATTTAATTCTCTCCATTTATTGACATTTCTTCCTGAATGTGTTCCACAATAATCTAGTTCTTTTAATTGATCAACTGTAGGATAATTAATGACAAATTCGCCATGTTTTTCAATCAAATGATAAGAATATCGTTTAGGTTGTATTGAAATCACCACAATCGGTGGGTTAAAACAAACTTTCCCCACATAAGCTAGAGTAATTAAATTTGCTTCTTCTCCTGTCCCTACAGATATTACTGCTGCCGGCATAGGGAATACGGAAAGCTTTTTACTAAGAGTTACTTTTTCCATCTTTTTATTACCCATATTTCTTTTTCTTGTTTTTAACTAAATATTATTAGATTATTTTTCTTCTTAAACATATTAATAGTTTTAAATTTTTCACTTTAATCTAAAAAATGCCAATTAGAGATAATATAACAGCGCAAACTAAAATACTATGTGTTATTGGATACCCAATTGAGCATAGTATGAGCCCTATTATGCATAATGCAGCTTTGCAAGATCTTGAATTAGATTATGTGTATTTGGCTTTTGATGTGCCCCCTAATAGACTTAAAGAAGCAGTAAAAGGATTAAAAGTACTTAATGTAAAAGGAATAAGTGTCACGATTCCACTTAAAGAAAAGATTATTAAATTTTTAGATGAAGTAGAAAGTACTGCGCAAAAAATTGGAGCAATAAATACTATAAAGTATGAAAACGGTGTTATGATAGGGAAAAACACTGATGCTGAAGGCGGTAGAAAAGCTATATTAGATGCTGGGTGTGAAATCAAAGACAAAAACATCTTAATATTAGGAGCAGGGGGAGTGGCTAAAGCTATTTGCTATGTTTTAGCAAAGGACGCTAATAAAATTGTAATATCCAATAGAACAGAAAATCGAGCAAAACAACTAGCAAAGGAATTAAGAAATAAGATAAACATTAATATAGAAGGTACAAACAACAGTAAGACCATTTTAAGGCGAGAGATCAAAACAACTGATATTTTAATTAATGCAACATCAGTAGGGATGTATCCCTTTATCGACAAATCTCCAATTGACAAGGAAATTTTACACAATCAATTATTTGTTTTTGATTTAATTTATAATCCCTTAGAAACTCAACTAATAAAGGATGCAAATGCAATAGGATGTAGAACACTAGGAGGCTTAGACATGCTTGTTAATCAAGGCGTCATAGCTTTTGAATGGTGGACAAATGAAAAACCAAATAAAGACTTAATGAAAAATAAAATTTTAGAGTTTTTGGAGAAAAAATAATGTTAGGAAAAAAGTTAACTATTATTGGTGGCTCTGGTGGTATGGGTAAAATTTTTGGAAAATTTTTCAAGAGCCATGGGTTTGAAATTACCCTATACGCTCGTAATGAAGATCGGTTAAAGAAAACCGCAGCAGATTTAGATGTTAATTTTGAATTAGATCTTAAAAAAAGCGTGAAAGATGCTGATATTATAATGGTTTCAATTCCTATACAATCTACTCCAAAAATGATTAAAACAATTGCTCCATTTTTAAAAGAAAATTCACTAATTTTTGATATTTGCTCATTAAAAAGTGAGACTTATAAGGTTCTTTATGAAGTTCATGAAAAGTATCCATTAAATTGTTTATCAATTCATCCTATGTTTGGTCCTGCCATTAAAGACATGAAAAGTTATGTTTTATTAGTCCTAAAAGTTGGAGGAACAGAACAGTATGATGAAATGCTTTGTGAATTTCTTAGAATTTTTGAAAATTCTGGATTAATTATTACTGAGACTGCACCAAAAGTTCATGATTTAAAGATTGCTTTAACTTTAGGGGTTCCACATATGTTTAATATCCTTTTTTTAAATCTTTTAAAAAGATCAAATGAATCTTTGTCGGAACTAACAAAATACACTGGAACAACATTTCTTTTACAAAAAATATTTGCTGAAAGTATCATTCAAAGGGATATGGAAATGTTCGCTGATATTCAAATTGAAAACAATGAGTTTTATAAAATCTTAGATTTACTTGAAGATTTAATAAAGGATTATAAAAATGTTATTAAAAATAAAGATAAAAAAGGATTCTATGATTTTTTCAGTGAAGGGTTAGAATATTCAAAAGAAGATTATCACTTTAATGACTCATATGGATATTTTTACGAATTTATGAGAATTTTAAAAAAAAATTAAAATAGAAAAATAATTTCATAATTTCTTAATCGGTGCCTGACCCACAATAAGGACAATACTTAGCACTTTTTCGATCTGCGATTTTACTGCCACAATTATAACAGAATTTGGTTTTAACATCAACAGATTGTGTTTGCTGCGATGGAATATATTCTTGTATCTGATAAGTCTGATTTTGTGCTTGATAATTGGAACCTGATTGATTATTATTTATTAATGGCTGACAAAGTGATTTACAATGAACACATCTATTATCTTTAGAATACCAAATCGCAAGGTAAATTAATAAACCAATACCACCAGTAAATATGGCTAAAAGTATTGCTAAAGGTATATTAAGATTATCTTTTGATGTAAGTACGTTCATATTACAATTAGGACAATACATTGTTGACATTTTTTTTACTCCAATTTACTTTAATTAATTTTTCAAGTTTTAATTAAAAACTAGTTAAGACCATACTAAAATGATCTTTAGTCCAATTTTTATATTAAAAATGAGAGAAATTTGATTTAATTATAAAAAAATAGATAACTCTCCGATAAATTAAACTCCTTACCTAAACATTGAAATAATTCATTTTTTATTAATTAGATTAAAGAATATTTATTTTATTTCAACTTTACCACCACAATTAGGACAAAACTCTAGATTTCTCTCATCTAATTTTTCTCCGCAAAAGTTGCAATAAAATAATTTCTCTCCTCTTACTTCCTCAACTTTATCTATAGTTGTTGTTAATTTAGATTGATTTTGATAGGTAGATGAATTCACTTGTGTTTGTAAAGGGTAAATACGGTTCCGACAATTGATACACCTATCTTCTACTCGATTGTAATATATAGCAAGATAAATTAATAGACCAATTCCACCAGTAAATATTCCTAAAAGAATAGCCAAGGGTATATTTATTCCCTCTCTTTTTAAATTTACATTCATTTTACAATAAGGGCAATAACCTAATGGACTTTTTGACGTCATATCTTAAGGTTCTCCTATTTTACTTCCACATTTAGGGCAGAATTTTATCCCTTCAACTATTAATTTTTCTCCACAATATGTACAATAAAATGGATTATCTCTTTTAAATTCCTCAACAGCTTGTTGTTGATATGAAATTTGACCAGCGGGTTGGGTTTGTAGGGCAATTATACGTGTCCCACAATGCACACATTTATCTTCTTCCCTGCTATAGTAAATGGCAAGATAAATGATTAAACCTATTCCAGCTGTAAAAATTAGTAAAATTATTGCTAGACAAATGTCAATATCTTCTCTAGTTAATAATACAACTTGCTGGCAATGAGGACAATATCCTGTGGGATTTGTTGTTGTCATATCTTAAATCATTTAAATTTTTTTATTTATTAATAATTAAATCTATTTTTCTTCCGTAAGATTAACTCCACAATTAGGACAAAATTCAGCATGTTTTGTAATTTCTTTTTGGCAAAATGGGCAAAACATTAACTCTTCACCTTGTTCACCTTCTTCATTTTCCTTACTTTCATTTTCAATTGTCTTAAGAATTTGCTCTATTTGTGTTTTTGGTGCTGGAGATTCCTCAGGAGTGCTATAAAATACTAATTTCGAATCACAATTAGGACAGAATATCTTCTTTTTCATAATAAATTGATAAATGAGTAGAGGGATTATTGCAAAGCCTATTGAAGCTATGATTATAAGAATCCAAACTGTATAATACATACTATCCATAGATTTCCTTTTAGGTTTGGAAATTTCTTTTTCACAAATAGTACAATATGCGTAAGGTTTTTTTTTACCCATATCTCTCACTTTAATTAAGAAAATTTACTCTTTTTAATTTTTTTGGTAAATTTGTAAATAATCAATTAAAAAAAATAATTAAAATGATATTTGATTTGAAATAAATAAGCTTTTATTGATTAATAACCTACATAATTTTTAATAATATATATTTTGCTACTAACTTACTGTTTTGTATCAAATTGAAATATAATTCCTTATTTATTGTGCTGGATGGAGGAGATGGAGCTGGAACTACAACTCATAGCCACCTCCTTAAAGGTTTTCTTGAAAATGAAGGCTATAAAGTCCATTTAACTCAAGAACCTTCAAAAAATAAAATAGGAATTCTTTTAAGAGAATTTTTAAGAAATAAAGATATTCCGGCTACAACTGATGCTCTATTATTTGCTGCTGATAGGGATCTTCATTACCATAATGAGATCAAAAAGAAACTAGATGAAGGTTATATCGTAATATCTGATCGATTTATCGAATCATCAATAATATACCAATCAGTCCAATCAAATAATATATCTATTGAATGGATTAAGCAAATAAATAAATTTGTAGGCAAACCAGACTTAACTATTATCTTAGATATAGATCCTAAAATTGCCTTAGCACGAAAAACTGATAAAACATTTGAAAAATTTGAAGATCTTGGATTTTTAAATAAAGTTAGGCAACTCTATCTTAATCGTGCTGAACAAGAGGATTATTACATAGTTAATACTGATGATATCATAGAACTTGTTCAGGAGCAAATTCAGAACATTGTAATGGCTAAACTAAGTTAATAACTATTGTTATAAATTTAAATAATAAGAAATAAATGTTTATTATTATTTTAAGGAATGCAAATATAAAATCATAAATAATACTTTTGGAAAATTGAATACAGGAAGTCCCTCTCAAGAATATTCGTTTGATAAAGAAAGAATTGGAAATTATGTAAAGAATTTAAGCTTTCCTCGTTTAGCTGGAACTGAGGGGGAGAAAAAAGCAGTTGATTTAACAGTTAAAACCTTTAAAAGTATTGGCTTTAAAGCTTCTCAAATTCAAAAACAAGAATTTGAATTTTCTGACTTTTATTCTACAACACTTGTTAAGTTGATAATGGTTATCAACTTAACATTTTCCCTATTCCTTTTGATGTTTATCTATATCAATATTTATATTACAATTTTAGTAGTAAGTGCCTTTTCAGTACTTATTTTCTTAATTATAAAGGGATTAAGACATCCTGAATATCCTGGATTCTGGGGTGAATATTATGGAAAGACGCGGGATGCGACTAATGTTTTTATTAAATTACCAGCTAAGAATCTTCAAAATAAAAACGCTGGAAATATTATACTTTCTGCTCATTTAGATTCCAAATCTCAAACTTTTCGAACGTATTGGAGAGTATTTTTATATAAAGTGTGGTTGTATAGTGGGATTTCCCTAGGGGGATTTTTAATTACTTTATTCATTCGAACCTTTACCATTCTGAATCCAAACCTAATAATTATTGGAATTGGCATTTGGACATTTACAACGATAATTTCAATTTCGAATATCTTCTTAATGTTCCTAAATACCCACAATGAATCACCAGGGGCTCTCGATAATGCTTCTGGAATGTCTATCGTATTTGAACTAAGTTCTTACTTTAAAAACAACCCTCTTGAAAATTTTAATTTATGGTTTTGCCAATTTTCGGCTGAAGAATTAGGAACAATGGGTTCGAGAGTTTTTGTAAATAAATATGAAAATCAATTTACAAAGGGAAGAATTTTTCAATTTAATTTTGATATGATTTCTTGTATTAATCATAAAAAAAATCAGATTCAGTATCTAAAGTCCTTTGGTGTTCTACCTCGTAAAAAAATTGCTCCATTATTAAGTAAATATTTAGATGAAGCCTCAAGAAAAAAAAATTTAAAGATTACAGGATTTCATTTATCTAGTGGTGCTCATTCAGATTCAGTAGCCTTTCATCTAAGAGGATACGATTCCGTAGATATTACCACCAGAATCGCGAGTAAATATGCCCATAATAAAGAAGATACTTCTGATAAAGTAGATCCTCAAAAATTATTAGAAACATGTATAATAATTCAAGAAGCAACTCTAATGTTGGATAGGGATTTTCAAGAGTTATGGAAAAATCAAGAATTAGTTTGTGAGACTTAGAAAACCCTATATTAGACTTTCAATCTCTTGCTGAATCTGTTCTATTCTTTTCTTTGATTTTAATAGAATTCTACTCTTTCCATATTT
>JBHLKV010000030.1:0-19692 GCA_048886305.1 Candidatus Hodarchaeota archaeon | reverse complement strand
GCACAAGCATCCTGAATTGCCCCAATAGGGCATATCCACCCACAAAAAAATCTATTAGTAAATATTATTATTAAAATAAGAATCCCTAAAAGCAGGAATGGAAATATTCCTTCTGCGAGAAAGAAAAAGATATATTCAAGAATACCAGCCCCTGTTGAAATTGGATTTCTGGGAGAATTTAGAACAGGAAAAAATTTTATTATCCTCTCTAAACTTAGCAAGTTTATCACAAAGATTACTTCTAAAATTACATAATTTATCAACAAGAAAGCTATAATTTGAACAATGTGTCTAATTATTGTAATCGATCGCTTTTTTAGGCTGGAGATTTTAATATTCAAATAATACCACTAAGTTCTATTTAGACATAGTAATTAATACTATTTAAAAAAATTAATTTTTAGAACTAGAATTAAATTTAATATCTAAACCTTTAGTTAGTAATGTTTAAAATTCTGATGAAAAAAGGGGACCTGCTAGATGACAATGAACATGTCCCAATCACTTAAAAATCTGGAGTAATCATATGAGGGAAAAATAGTTAAATTTTTCATTCTAACGAATTTTATAAGTTATTTAGATGAGGAAAAGTTTATGGAGATTGTCTAAATCTTCATTAAGCTTCTTCTTCTAAAGAATTACTCTTGTTCAGTCCATTTCCTTATAGATATTTTCATTTGAGAAGAATAGTTTCTAAATTCTTAGGACTCTTTGTAGCCTTCCTTAGTTTTTTATGTATCATTGTTGAAAGACTTACGCATTTTGATTCTTCTCCATGATTTACAATAACTAGTTTAGGTCTTGGTTGGATTCTCCGTAAAAATTGTGATATTTGGCTTCGCGATGAGTGACCACTAAATCCTTCAAGTGTAAAGATCTTTAAGTTAACTTTTACGAGTTGTGTTCTACCTTTGGCGTCTACATACTGAAATTCTCTGAATCCTTTTTGAAGCCTTGAGCCTAAAGTATTTTGTACTTGATAAGATACAAAAATTAAAGAATTGTTACTATCTTCTGCCAAAGCTTTAAGATATTGTACTGAAGGTCCTCCGATTAACATACCACTAGTTGCTAAGATTATACAAGGACCACCTTGTACAATATCTAATCTTTCATCTTGAGAGCTGACAGTTTCAAAATAGTCAGATAAGAATGGATTTTTTCCTTGATGTAAGATTTTTTCCCTCAAATCTGAACTAAGAAAATCGGGATTTGCTGTGTGTATTGCTGTTGCTTCTGAAATTAGCCCATCAAGAAATACTGGGACCTTATCAATCAATCCTTTAGATATATATTCTTCTAAAACGATAATTAGTTCTTGTGCTCGCCCAACTGCTAAAACAGGAATTAGAACTTTTCCTCCCCTCTTGAGAGTTGTATTTAAGATTTGTCTTAGTTCTCTTTCAGATTCTTGTCTACTTGGGATGCGATCTTGTGGTCCACCGTAAGTGGATTCAATAAGTAAACTTTCTACTCTTGGAAACTTTACATTAGCTTTTTCAAGTAGACGGGTTTTTTGAAATTTAAAATCTCCTGTGTACACAAAATTATATCCTCCTTTACCAAAATGTAGATGTACCATAGAAGAACCTAAAATATGACCTGAATTATGGAGTGTTAATTTAATATCAGGAGCTATATCAGTTACTTTTCCCCATGAAAGCGGAATTGTATGGAGTACTGTTTGTTTAACATCTCTTTTAGAATATGGAGGTGGTGTTCCTTCCTTTTCACAAATTTGGATAAAGTCCAATTGTAACATTGTAGATAAATTACGAGTAGGCAATGTACAATAAACAGGTCCACGATAACCATATTTATAAAGAAATGGGACAAGACCACAATGATCTAAATGAGCATGTGAAATGATTACAGCATCTAGATCTCTTACTGAGAATTCAGGGACATCAAAAAAAGGGAATTTTTCAATAGGATTTCCTACATTTAATCCCACATCTAGTAAGATATTGCTATCTCTAGTCTGCATTAAAATACAAGATCTCCCAACTTCACGAAATCCACCTAAAGCACTTAATCTAATGTTTAAATCTTTGAATATAATCGGTCTATGGATTCTTTTTCCAATTCGTAGTAGAATATCTTTTTGCGTTTGACGTTCTTTTGACAACATTCCTCTTATCAATTGAATTGTCCTCGAGGCTAATGGTGGAGTTCTAATTGTTTTTGGTTGCCAAAATGTATTAGTTCTTATTTCTTTTAAGTTAATTCCTTTTTTACCAATAACTAAGCCAGGTTTTCCTGATTCGATTATAACTTCACCTCGAGTATGATCGAATTCAATAGCAGTAATTTCTGCTTCCTCACCTACTAGATTTCTTATATAGCTTTCAGTTTCGGAAGGGTCTTTACGTTTTTCTACATTCCAGCGAAAAACAACGCGCTTTCGCATAGTTTTTGCTAGATCTTTTAGAATTGTTGAGCTTTCCGTTGCTTCAACATCAGAATTTTCAGAATATACCGCAATTTCAGGACCCTCGAATTCAATTTTCTTAACAGTAATTTCAGGAGGAAGATTTTCTATAATTTCATCTTTAATTTTTTGTAATTCTCCTTCAAAACTCATAAAACTTCAATTTTTTGAATAATTCCTGTAAATTTTATTTAGAAATATCTCTCTATTTGACTGTTATTTATACTTAGGATCTTAATTTAACTTTGAGAATTTATATACTCGAATTTTTTGAATTTTCTTTTAAATGATGTTTTTAAACAAATAGAATTGTTTTTTCTCAGATATTATGCGAAATAATACAAGAGACTTAATTTTAGAATAAATTACTTCTAATTTCTAATAATTATATAGGTTAATCAAATAAAAACCTTTTTATTATGGAAAATAGGAGAACTCCGTCGCCTTAACTTTATAATTTTGATGCGAATAGACCTCAAGATGTCCTATTTGAGTAAAATTTTTTTAATAAAAATGATTAAGAGGATCTATGTCTAAAGTAAAAATAGGAGCAATAGCTTCTGGATCGGGGAGTAATTTTGAAGCAATCGTCAAAGCATGTGAAAATGGGATTTTAAAGAATAAAGCAACAGTAGAAGTACTAATTTGTAATAAAACAGATGCATTTTGCATGGAGCGTGCTAAAAACCATAATATTCCTTATGTTTTAATAGAATCTGAAAAATATCTCCATTTACCAAGAGAAGAATTTGATCAAAAAATGATTACTGTATTGAAAAAATATGAATGTGAATTAATTACTTTAGTTGGGTACATGAGACTAGTAAGCCAAAAATTTATCAATGCCTTTAATGGGAATGTTATGAATATTCACCCTGCATTATTACCCTCTTTCAGAGGTATGCACGCTCATAAAGATGCCTTGGAGTATGGTGTAAAAGTATCTGGCTGTACAGTTCATTTTGTGGATATGGAAGCTGATCATGGACCAATAATTATCCAAAAATGTGTACCGGTCTATGATACTGATACTGAAGACACTCTTGGACCAAGAGTTCTAGAATGGGAACATAGAATTTTTCCGAAGGCAATTGAACTATTTTGTGATAAAAAATTACATGTTGATGGAAGACTTGTAAAAATTGATGGAGAAGTTAATTTATAAATTTATATTAAATATTATTAGGGAGATGACTTTTTTGAATACTCTGACCCAACTGATTTTGGTATTTTAAACCAATAAGATGAAGAAGATCTTGAGTTATGAGAAGTCATTTCCCGCTTATTTTCTGAATTTATAATACCAAAATTTTAATCAAATCAATTATAATCCAAAATAAAAGATAAGAAAAATTGTTAATTGACAATGCCACGCCGAAAGGAGATTGTAGAAATTCTGGGTTTAATGGAAAAACCTCAAAACATTCGTAATATAGGATTAGTTGGCCACATAGACCATGGTAAAACCACATTATCAGATTCACTTTTAAGTGAAGCTGGATTTTTATCACCAGATTTGGCTGGTGAAGCTAGAGCTCTAGATTTTTTGGAAGAAGAACAGAAACGTGGAATTACAATGAAATCTGCTAATATTTCCTTGTATTACGAATCTCTTGAAGGATATGAACCTTTCCTAATAAATTTAGTAGATACACCTGGTCATTTAGACTTTAGTGGAAAAGTAACTCGTGCTTTAAGGTTAATTGATGGAGTGGTAGTAGTAGTGGATGCTGTTGAAGAAATAATTACCCAATCTGAAACTGTTATTAAACAAGCATTACAAGAAGGCGTAAAACCAGTTCTCTTCATCAATAAAGTAGATAGGCTTATTCGAGAGTTAAAACTTTCAGATGAAGAAATTAAGAAAAAATATATTAGAATAATTAAAAGCTTTAATACTCTTATTGAAAGACATGCTGATTATCCATATAATAAAAGATGGAAAGTTTCACCTCTAGCTGGAAATGTAGCCTTTGGTTCAGCTCTCCATAAATGGGGTTTTACTCTTGGTCTTTTAGAAAAAAGTGATATTAAGTTTAAAGATATTAGAGAGAGATATAATAAAGACACATATTCTAAGGAGAGTTATTCTGATCTAGCTATTTATTTTCCAATTCATAAAGCTATATTGGAAATGGTTGTTGACCATCTACCTAATCCAATAGTTGCGCAGAAATATAGGATTGCTAAAATTTGGGATGGGGATATCAATTCTAGGTTAGGTCAAAAAATGATTAATTGTGATCCTGATGGTCCTTTAATTATATGCCTAAGTAAAGTTCAGGTTGACAAGCATGGCTTAGTTGCAACAGGAAGAATTTTTTCTGGTAGTTGTGTAAAAAAGAATGAAGTTCTTTTATTAGGAGAGAATAACTATGAAACAATACAAAGAATTGCTATCTTTATGGGTCAGAGAAGAGAACAAGTAGATAGAATACCTGTTGGAAATATCGTTGCTATCGAAGGACTAAAGAAAATAAAAAGCGGTGAAACTATTATTGAAAGTGATTATATTGATAATATGGTCCCTTTTGAGAGTGTTAAGTACGTAACTACTCCTGTTGTTACCATTTCTATTGAACCGGAGTATTTAAGAGATTTAGACGAGATGAAAAGACTTATTGAAAATTTACTAATAGAAGATCCTAATTTAAAATTCGAAATAAATGAAGAAAACGGAGAATTTCTACTATCTGGAATGGGCCCGTTACATCTTGAAGTTTCAGCTCATGAAATTGAGAAACGAGGTGTGAATGTTTCAATATCAGATCCTAGAGCTGTCTTTAAGGAGTCTTGTAGATATAAATCCTCTCTAATTAAATCAATATCTCCTAATGGTCATTGTTCCTTAAAATTAATGATTGAAAGATTAGATAATAAAACAGTAAGGTTTTTTCAAAATATTGATTATAAAACAATTAAACCCTTTAATAAATTAAAAGAAATCTTAAAAGAAAAAACTGACCTAAATGAAAATGAGATTAATCATTTCTGGAAATGCGATGAAGACCAAAATGTTTTAATATATCAATGTGAATCTGAATTAGATGAGTTTTATAGAAATTTAATACTTGAAATTATTGAAAAAATAAGTATAAATGGTCCTTTATGTGGAGAAAAGCTAGCAGAAACGAAAATCACTATTTATGACCTAATAATTGGTAAAACTAGTGAAGACGATGCTTTTTCTGAGTTATCTGCCATGTTCTATGATGCGATTAAAAATGGTTTAAATGAAGCTGAATTGATTTTATTAGAACCAATATATCACTCAATTATACAACTTCCTCCAGAGTATATTAAAGTTGTAACTACTTTACTTTCAAAATTCTCTGCTAAAATTAAAAGTATTGATCAGGAAAAGGAGTATCAAGCTATTATTGAGATATTAATACCTGTAAGGAATTCAATAAAATTCGCTGAAGATATACGATCAACTACTTCTGGTAGGGCATTTTGGCAAAATGAATTTTATGCATTTATGGAAGTACCTATTCATAAAGCAAAAAAAATTATTGATAATTTACGTTTTTTAAAAGGATTATCATGGTAAATTAGTTAAAAGTGCGCCCGCCGGGAATTGAACCCGGGTCCTCGGAATGGGAATCCGAGATTCTACCATTATACTTCTGATCTTTTACAGAATCTATACTACGAGCGCAAATTTAGTATCAATAGTCTAATAAATATAATTAGATTGTAAAATATAATCTTTTTGATTCGTTAATCTGGTTTAATTGCTATATAGCTTTAGTAGTATTTGACATTTTTTTATAGATGATTCGATTAGTTTTTTATATTTAAAATATTTATCAAAATGATTTATATTGAAGGGACTAAAATTATCCATAAATAAAATTCTACAGTCGGTTTCAGGAGGGATATTTGGTCTATTATCAATTACTTTTGGATTTACTGGTGATATAATTGCATTTTTACTCTTTCCAGGTTATGATTTCACGAAAAAAGCAGTAAGTTATTTATGTAAAGGTCCGGGAGGAATTTATTTTCAAATTGGATCAATATTTTCTGGGATATTTGCTGTATTATTTGTTATTTCTTTAGGGAGAACGTTTGATGAAGATGGAATAAATGAAAAACTTCGGAAAAACACTATTTATATTGCATTGGTTTCTTGTATAAGTTTAATAATCTTGGGTGCTTTTTGTGGTCCAAATCCTATAATTGCGTTAATACATGGTGTTTTTGCTTTTATTAGTTGGCTTTTTGGATTATTTTACATTTCACTTTTTAGTCTACTAATGATGAAGGATTCAAAATTTCCAAAGAATTTAGCATATTTAGGATTTATTGTATCATTTCTTCTATTGGTGTTACTAATCCTTTTTATTTTGCATTTTTTTGAAGCAACAAATTTTCTAGTATTAATTTTACCTTCTATAGAGTGGATAGATACTTTAGCAATTATTTTTTGGTATTTTATTGTATCGACTTATATGATTTATAACAAAATTTAATTCTAATATCAATTTTAATTTTTTATAACAATTTTTTTAAATTATAAAGTTTAGGGTATTAAATATGAAAAAAGTAAGTGAGATTTTTGATAGTCTTTTTGAGATTATACCTGGATACATCTTTGGACTATTGTCTTTTCTTGTTGGATTATTAGCTGATATTTTAGCATTAGCACTATCTCCTGAATATGTGATGTGGGAAAAATCAATAAGCGTACTAGGACATCAAACTGGAGGAATTTATTTAAGACTTGGATTAATCATATCAGGATTCTTGGCAGTTCCTTTTATGGTCTATTTTGGGAGAATTATCAAAGACGAAAATGTAGATGAATATCTTAGAAGAGGTGCTTACATTGTTGGAATCTTTTCTTCTTTATTTATGTCTTTTGCTGGTATTTTTTCAGGAGGGAAATTATCAGATATACATGGTTTTTTTGCTCTTTTCAGTTGGTTAGGCGGAGCTACATTTTGCATGCTTTTTAGTCTCTCAATGCGAAAAAATTCAAAATTCTCTAAGCTCCAAGTAAAAATCGGTTTTATTGTGGCAGGAATATTCATTTTTTACTTAATCCCTTTCTTCATTACAAATACATGTACTTATTTTGCCGATTTATGTAAAGACTTCGGGGACGCGGTATATACAATCTTACCAACAACAGAGTGGGTTTTGCTTTTTTCAATGTTATTTTGGACTCTATTTAATTCAAGTTATTTGTTATATAAGAAAATTTAATTATTAGTACTGTGTTTTAGAACTCAAAGAATTTTTATTTAAGGCGATTATTATAGAAGAACTAGAATTTAAAACAAATGTTAAGATTAACAAAAAAGATGCACTCCTAATTATTGATTTGCAAAATGATTTTATTCCAGGAGGATCATTAGCAGTTAAGGAAGGAGATCACATAATAGAGGATATTAATTTAGTTGCTAAGATGTTCAAAGATAGGAAAGCTAAAGTTGTATTAACTCAAGATTGGCACCCTCAAAATCATTTATCATTTGCTAGTAATCATCCAGGGAAAAATCCAGGAGATGAATATACATCTGAAGATGGTTCTATTGGACCTGTGTTATGGCCTGATCATTGTGTGCAAGAGACTGTAGGTGCTGAATTTCATAAAGATTTGAAAGTAGATTTAGCGGACAAAATAATACAAAAAGGAATGAAGCCTAATGTCGACAGTTATTCTGGTTTTCAAGATAATGATAGAAAATTTGAAACTGGATTAAGGGAATATTTAAATTCATTGAAGATCAAGCGAATATTTATCTGTGGATTAGCATTAGATTATTGTTGTTATTTCACTGCTATTGATGGAGTAGATTTTGGATATGAAGTGTACTTTTTAATTGATTTAACTAGAGGTGTTGATGTCCCTCCCGAGAATATATCTAATTCATTGAAAAACATGAAAAATAAAGGAATAAATTTCATAAATAAAGAGAGTTTTAAATAATAATTGTTTTTTTACACCTTTCTTTTAATTCAAGTAATGGTTATTAAATTTCCTTATAAATCGATATTAATTGTCTGTAGCGTAAATACTGCTAGAAGCAGAATGGCAGAAGGTTTTTTAAAAGATTTTTTTTCTAGACATAATTTAAATGTTGAGGTCAAATCAGGAGGTATTTCTTCTCACGCGCGAGATGGAATGCTTATATCAATGGATGCGAAATTAGTTATGGAAGAGATTGGGATAATATTACCGGATACTGCCGCATCAGTTGATTTGAAAAAACATCCTGAATTGTTTAATCGTGTAGATTTAATTCTCACTTTGACAGAGAAACATAAGGCTGAACTCATGAAAACTATAAATGACGATCATAAAGAGATTTTTACAATAAAAGAATTCGCAGGTTCAAGCGGGGATATTGAAGATCCTTCAATGAAAGAAATTGAGGGATTTAGAATTGCTCGCGATGAGATTCTTGATTCTTTATTGAAAGGATTAAACAAATATTCGTTTTAAACCATGATTGAGTACATAATTATCGCAATTTTACAAGGTCTATTTGAATGGGTTCCCATATCTTCCTCAGGACAAGTAATGATCTTTTCTACTAATTTTTACAATATTTCTCCTGAAGAAGCATTTAGCCTCGCCATATGGTTACATCTAGGAACTGCTTTGGCAGTTATCTTTAAATTTCGAATAGATTTTATTAGTATTTTAAAATCTTTTATGCCTAAAGCCAATAGTATAGACGATATCGAGATAAAGAAGAGAAATTGGCTTATTTATGCTACAATTGGTACGGCAATTACTGCAGTACCTCTCTATTTCTTATTTAAAGTCTTAATCATAGCTAATTTTACTGCTTTTCAGGGAGATGTTATAACTTTGGTAATTTCTGGCCTATTAATTGTTACGGGAGTAATTTTATTAAAAGCAAAAAAAGTTTTTGGTGAAAATACTATTATTGGTATTTCCAAAGATCAAATTAAAAAAGATAGCTTTTTATCAGGTTTAACTCAAGGAGTTTCTATATTACCTGGGATTTCACGTTCAGGAGTTACAGTATCAACGATAATATATGAAAAATACAATCAAGAAAATGCTTTAAAATTGAGTTTTTTAATGTCAGTTCCAGTTGTTTTTGCTTCTATTGGTGTAGATATTATTTTTGGGGAAGGCTCTGTATTCGGCACACTTGATTTTTTAACAATTACCGTCATCACATTAGTAAGTTTTAGCGTAGGATATATTTCAATTGAAATGCTATTAAAGTTAGCAAAAAAGGTTCAATTCGGATATTTCTGCATCTTGTATGGAATAATTACTTATGTTATAGTATTACCAATTTTATTAATAACTTTAATCGCTTAATTCTTAAATAAATAATTTTTAATATATGCTACTAAAGTATGTTCTACATTCTGAATTCCTTTAAAGCTCGGAAAATCATTTAAGTCAATAATATAATATTTTTCAAGATTAATTGGCTTTATTAAATCAAATCCAAAAATCTTTAAATTTAATTCTTTTGAAAGGATTTTAGTTAGACTTCTTATATCATCAGAAATCTCAAATGGTTTTCTTTTTAACCTTTCAACATCGATTTCCTCTGGCTTATCTCTCAAATATATATATATTGGATTTTCTCTTTCAATTCCATAAATTTTATCTCCAATAACATATACCTTATATTCCATACCATCGCATTCAATAAACTCCTGAATATATACGTCATAAAATAAGAAAAACTTATACTTTTCACAAAATTTTTCGACATCTTCAATTTTTTGAACTAAAAAGTTAAATCGGTTATATTTATCATGTTGATAATGACTTTTTATAACAATAGGCAATTTTGGCGTTGCCCATTCTTTGAATTTAGTTTTATTTTTAAGAGTGTGCGTCCAAGATTTAGGAATTAAAAAATTTTTTGCTATGTCTGAATTATCTTTTAAAACCTTTCTTATTGCAAAATCAAGAGCAATCTTATTCTTACACATTAGAACAGTATCAATATCGTGTAATGTAGGGATTTCATATAATTTTGCTAGATGAAGTAAATCTATTGAACATTCACTCCTCACTTTTACAATTAATAAATCAATATCTTCGAATAACCCTGAAATTTTCTCTAAATCAAGAAAATCTTCTGTTGGATCATGTAATTTTAAAGAAATTTTATCTTCTGTTCTTAAATAATTAATAACCTTACTAATAACTTCATGATCCTTGACTGCTGAAAAAATTAATTTTTTTGACATCTTTTATATTGTATTACAATAAATCTTCTTAAATATTGTTGAAATTAACAAGATGTTAATGTCATTCAACTATTTATAACATATATAGAGATCGCTTTAATTTAAAATGATTTAAATATAATAATTTTATATTAAGAATAACATGGCGAATAAAAAAATAAATACATGTATCATTGGTTTTGGGGATGTTGCTAGTGCGCTAGTACAAGGAACAGAAAACTATAAAAAAAATCCAGAAAAAATAATTGGAATATTGCCTGAAATAAGAGAATACAATATAGATGATATTAATTTTGTACTTGGAATTGATGTAAATTCAAATAAAGTAGGAAAGGATATGAATGAAGCAATATTTGTTGAACCTAATTGTAATATGAAACTCTTTCAACCCGATTTCTTGGGAGCTCCAATATTAAAAGGACATGTAATGGATGGATTAGACAGTAATATTAAAAATATTGTTCCAGTCTCTGATAGTCAAGAACCTGTTGATATTGTAAAAGAAATGAGAGAGCGAGGTGTTGACATAGCAGTTATTCTCCTTCCCACCGGTGCTCATAAAGCTGTTAAATTTTATGCCATGTCAGCTCTAGAAGCAGGAGCAAGTGTAGTTAATGGTATGCCTTCATTTGTGGCAAAAGATCCTGAAATAGTTAGTAAAGCAGAGGATTTAAATTTGACAATAATAGGAGATGACGTTAAATCTCAAATTGGTGCAACAATTATCCACCGTTCTTTAGCAAATCTTTTTCCCATGCGGGGTGCAATCTTAGATCGTACTATACAATTAGATTGGGGAGGATGTAGTGATTTCTGTAATCTATTAACTCGTAAACCTGATGGTGAATTAGTATATGAAGAAGGAAAACGTCAATCGAAAACCGAAGCTGTCATAGCAAAACTCCAAAATAAAGAGACTGTTGATTGTCAAATATCTGCTGTTGATTATATACCCTTCTTAAAAAATCAAAAAGAAGCGTATATGAGACTTGAGGGACGAATATTTGGAGGAGCGCCTGTGAGAGTTGATCTTACGATGTTTGTTGAAGATGGAAATAATTCTGCTGGAATTATAGCTGATTGTATAAGAATTTCAAAAATTGCTAAAGATAGAAAAGTTGGTGGTGTGTTAGAAACTGCTTGTTCTTTCTTTATGAAACATCCACCAGAGCAATTAGAAGATTTTGTGGCTAAAGAACGATTAGTAGAGTTCATTGAAAATAAAAGAGAGCGATAATTTGGATATAAAATCCTATTAAATTTTAAATTCTAATCTTATCCCTTCACTTTTGCTGGAACTTTTAACAATTCAGGTCTTGTAGCTATAATATTATAAATATAGTCAGAGATTAAGCTTACTGCTTCAGGAATGCTTCTAAAACTAGGAAAGTCATTAACATCAATGACATAAGGTTCACCATCTTTACTGATTATGTAATCTATGCCAAAAATTGGCATTCGAAAGGCTCTCCCTAATCTTAAAATTCTTCTTTTTAGATGTTTTTCAATGGGTACCCTAATATGTATTAGGTCTAATGGAGATAAGTTTTCATTTTCTTGTAATCTATTATGTGAAGTAACAGAAACAACCCAACGATCGATCACATATATCTTATAAATTATATCGGGTTTACCTAAATACTCTTGGAAAAATAACGGAGAATCTTTATGTTCTTTTATTATACTTCTGAATTGTTCTGAATTTTTAGCAACTCCGATAATTCTATCATTTCTTGGCAAATTGGGTATATTGTGTGTGTCTAATTTAATTATTATTTTTTTTCCATTAGAACAAGCCTTATAAGCCTCGTATGTTGATTGAAAAGACTGTGGAAATTTTAAGTTCTTACATTTTTGTTCAATTAATCGAAATGTTTCTCTTCTACTTTCACAAGTTTTAACTGATTTAATACTATTTAATAATGGAATCTTCGGAGCAACTTTTTCAAGCGAATCGTATATAACTTGATTAGAATCCTCAGATAATAATTTTATTATTATCAACGAAATAGGGTATTTTTTTAGCTTTTTTTTAATATATTTGGATATAGAAGCTTCAGTGCCTTCTCTATATAGGTTCACAATAGAGATATTGTAGTTTTTACTTAAAAATTTCTTGATCTGTTCAAAAACTTCAAGGTCCCGATTGCAAATAGCTCCTATATAGATTCTATTAAGCTTATTTGACACTAAAAAAACCCTATTATTTTGATAAATTATGAATAAATAATGTTATATAAATATATTGATATTAAGTATTAAAGTAAAAGTTCGATATTATAGATAAAAGGTTGCTTAGGGTAATTATTTGAAAAAAGTAGGAATAATTATTGACAAATACCACTTGAAACATAAAGTTAATGATTTCTTAAAATATCTGAAATCAAAAGCAGAAGTGAAATTGTACATAGAAGAGTCGTTTCTCTTTGAAAGTTCAAATTTGAAATTTGATGAGGATATCTTTTTTGTAAAAGGTAAGGGTGATCTTATCTTAGGATTAGTAAAATTTATTGAAGAAGAAACCTCAATACCAGTTATTAACTCCTATAAGGGAGGTTGGTTGGCCATTAATAGATTTTTAAATAGTGTTTATTTAAAAAAAGCTGGAATTCCTATACCAGATTTTACATTAAATCCTAAAGGCATTCCACCCCATTTTAATGAATATATTATAAAGAATATAATTGATCAAAAGAATTATAAATTTAAACCTATAGTAAAGAAAGAAAATGGACAACTACAAGTAGCTGATGAAAGAGCTTTACTTGAAGTTGACACTGAAGACCCTAGATATAACTATCTCTATTATCAGAAATTTATTAAAAGCAAATGGGAATATAAAATCTACGGTATTGGCGATAATGTATATTTTTATAAACAGCTACCAATTTTAGTTAACGCTAACAAACTGGAATCACGACATAAGATCGATGAAATTCCTGAATTAAAAGAATACTGTCATAAAGCTATGGAGATCATGGATTTGAAAGTAACTTCCCTTGATTTTTTAAAATCAAAAGGTCAATTTTATTTAACTGATATTAACTGCACTCCAAATTTTAATTATATTAAAAATGGTCCAAAAATCGTAGCAGATTTTCTATTGAAACAAGTAAAAAAATAAAAGTGGTTCAAATTGAATATAGGAATCTTATCTAAACGAAAAACAATGTTTACCGGCAAAATGAAACAATTTTTAGTAAATAATAAGGGTTTTAATGTAAAAATCTATACTTTAGATAATCTTAGTATCAATAACACACTTTTATCAAATGATCTTTATATTTTAAAATCAAAAAATATTTTCTTTATCTATGCAGGTCAGTACCTAAAAGCAAATAAAATTCCGGTTATTCCTGATCCAGAGACTTCATTTAAGCAGAAAAATAGAATACACTCACATTTACTAATGAAAAGAGCTGGACTTTCACCTCCTCATGTTTATTTAAGTACGATAGAAACCTTGAAAAATGAACTTAATGATAGCAATTTTCCACTAATTTTAAAACCAATTATGGGGTCTGGAAGTAAAGGGGTTAAACTTATTAATTCTTTCAAGGATTTATACGAGAATAATAATAAAAGAATTTTGTATTTAGAGAAGTTTATTGAAGGGGAACATTATAATGTATATTTTATTGGTGATGAGATATGTACATTAATTAAACCTCCCTTGTCCAATGAACATGTTGATATGGAGAGAATAAGCACACCTCTTGATGTGAAAAACTCTATTGAAAAATGGAGAAAATATTTAGGAAGAAATGGTCTATTTGGTCATCTTGATATTGTTAGAGAAGAATCAACTAATCACCTATATGTCGTAGATGTTGGAAGTTTCCCAGAGTTTAGTCAGTGGCAATTAAATAATATTTCTCCTGTCGAAGCAATATGTAATCTAATTCTGAAGAGATTCAGAGAATTTGATAACATTTAATTAAGATTTTTGTTGAATAAATATCCTTAATGATTAACACATATGTATAAAGAAAGATAATGTAGAAAATGAGTACAATAGATGAGTTAAAAACTTACAAAATATTTGGAAAAATACAAAAAGTTAGGCTGTATAAAATAAAACATTTTATATTTGATTTTGGGGGTGTAATGATCGAAAAGACTTTTGTTTTAAAGAATTTATTTGATATAATACAAGCTGATTTAAATATTACTCTCAAACGGTCTGGTGATTCATATTTAAGTAAAATTAGGCGAAGCCTTAGTTCAGGTAGAATAACTGCTAAAGAATTTTTAGAAAAAATCTTTGAAAAATACTATTATCCTTTTCAAAAGAAAGCTGGTTCTCTACCTCCAAAAAGAATAAATGTTGAATATTATTTAGAGATCTGGTTTGAATTATATTCAATGTTAACACATTTATCTTCTGATATGGCAGAAACAATTGAGCGACTTCATAAGGCAGGATATACTGTAAGTTTAATGTCAAATACATTTGACATTCATGCTAAATCTAATTTATTAAAAGGATTTTATGATATCTTTGATAATGTGTTTTTATCTAATGAAATTGGTTTAATTAAACCTGATATGGATAAATATAAATATGTTTTAAAAAAATTGGATACATCTCCTAAGAAATGTATATTTATTGATGATAAAATTCGCAATTTAGTTCCTGCAAGGGAATTAGGAATTATTGTTTTAAGATTTGAATCATTTGAAAAATTTAAAATACAATTAAAAGAATTAGGAATCGAAGAAATCAGTAAGGATCTTCGTCATAAGATCAAAAAACAATATAAAGAATATAAAACAAAAAAAAAAGAATATAAAAAGGCAAAAAAAGAATATAAGAAAGCAAAAAAGGAATATATAGAAAAGAAAAAAAGATCCATAAAAAAAAGAGTAGAATATAAACGTAAGAGAGCATTATATCAGAAACGGAAAGAGGAATACAAAAAGGAGAAGGAAAAGAAAAAACAAGAATTAATCTCAAAAGTCAAAATTACTTAAAATAAGAGGATTAATGAAATAGATTATTAATTTTAAGAGCCTTCTTTATTCTCTTTTTCTTTATTATAATCGTCAATTTTTTGTTTAACCGATTCTGAAGGAGATGGTGGAATTGGTATTTTCTCAAAAATCTCAATAAACCTCACATCACCTATTTCCTCAGCCATATGAGTTTGAAGATCCATAGCTAAACCAAATTTGAAATAAGTTAAGTTCTGAAAGAGAAACATTTTTGGAATTGTTATCTCTAAAGATTTATTTTTTAAATCATAACTCACATCAAAATTTTCAACGTTTTCTTTGGGAATTCCTTTACTTATCATGAAATAATCTATTTTTTCATTAAAATCTTCTATCTTATCAATGATTTCTATGTTATAATCTAGAAGTTGCCCTGCTAATGGATGATTATAATCAACAATAACTCTTCCTTGTACAACACTTGTTACTGTCCCCCTTTGCACCTGTCCTTGAGTTTGTTTAGTGAAGTCTTGCCCAATTTCAGGGTTTTTACCTTCGTTTAATTTTCTAAATTTAGCAATTCCTATTCTTTCAATTTTTTTCGGATCTCTTTTTCCAAATGCTTTTGTTGGAGGGATTCTTACAGATTTTTTTTCAAAATAATTCATATTCTCTATTGTTTCAGTAAGTCCCTCATTTAGAAAACCTGGTTTACCGACAATAACAAAGTCTGGAGAATAAAATCCTTGTTTTGCTTTTTGTTCATCATATATCCCTGCTATTTTAGCATCTTCTTCAGATGATACTCTAAAAACTTTTCCTCTTTGAGTTTTACCTGTTATTTTAACTAGTATAAAATCGCCTTTCTCGACCTTTTTACCCTGAAGGCTTTTCTTTTTTTCTTCTAATCTTTTAAGCTCCTCCTGAGCTTTTTTCTCTTCATCCGCAGTTTCAACTAATTCCGACTCTGATCCACTTTCTGAGCTTTTTAATAACTGTTTGGCATTATCAATTATTTTTTCTGCTGTAGCTTTTCCAATTCCCTTTATTTCAGTTAACTCTTCTAATTTAGCTTCTGCTAATTTTTCAACTGAATCAATTCCAGCTTCCTTTAAAACATCGATTTTTTTCCCAATACCTTTAACATCATTTAGTTCAAGAGCCATTGAAATCAATTAAATAAAATTACTTGGATAATAGAAATTAAGTTTTAAAATAAATGGTTACTTATAGATTTTTCTAAAAATAATTCTGCTTTATGACACAGGCTTATAAAGAATTCCTAACGCATCCGCATAATTTTTTACTTCACCCATTTCGTGGGAAGTAGGTCTTCTATTTATTTCTTCATATTGAAAAGCCTTATATTGCGGACGATATTGTCCCATAATATTAAAGACTGCCTTTGGTAATTCTTTTCTAGCATAATCTAAAATTGGTTTACTACAACACTCAACATGTCCAGGCATTACAAGATGTCTTATACAAATTTCTCCACTTCCCTCATCATGGACTCTTTTATGATTTCTAGAAATGAAATCAAAATAATTTTCTATACCAGAATACTTCTTGGCACATTCATTGTTTCCATACTTAAAATCTGGAAGCCAAAAATCCATAAAATCAATAATTAAAGATAAGGTCTCATTAGTTAGATAAAAATTTGAATTCCATAACTGACAGATATTAGATTTCTGATATTTCATACTTCCAATTATTGTATGAATATTTGGTATGGGATCGCCACCTACATAGTTAATATTTATGGCTCCTTTATCAACTAATTTATCAGCAATAGTAGCCAATTCTTTAATAGAAACTTTTTGAGCAACATCTTCTAAATTTCTCTTACCTTTCCAAGCTTGAGAAATATCATAATTTTGACAAAATACACATCCAAAATTGCATCCTTGAAAGAAAATTGTACCGCTTGGGATCAAAACACTTTCTTCACCCATATGCAGAAAAGCTGACGAAACATAAGAGTCTTTGTTTATTAAGCAAAATCCTTTTTCTCCATTAATTCTATTAGCTTTACATTGACGTTCACAGAAAATACAGCTTTCGAGATATTTATTTGCAATCCTTTCGGCTAAATTTATATATGATATAGCAGCAATCTTCCTATTTTTTAATTCTTCTATATCTTTTTTTAGCAACTCATTAAATTCTTTTGACTTTTCTTTTAATAGTTTTTCAAGATTTTCTATGCTATCATCGTATTTAAATTTACATTCAAGCGTTTTTGCTATTAGATATCTTGCTAATTTTGTACCTTCTATAATACCTTTATAATTTGAATATCTTTTTATAATCTCTTCATTTTTCCAAACGGATACTGAATCCGGACGAAGAAGCTTAAAAACCATAATAATTAAATTTCAGATAATTAATTACAATTAATCGAAAGATAACCATTCAATAATATTAGAAAGGAACTTCAAATTATCTCCGGCATCTAATCCAAAATCAGAATCTTCTATCATCCAATCTGATGATCCTATGCTCACACATCTACCGTTATAAAATTCAGAGACCGCACATATAGGTACAGGACCAAGGGCACCAACATCATCATCAAGATAGTATTTAAACTCAGATTTTTCAGATGTTAAAATAATATCTTCTACATCTTCTTCGGAAATTGTAAAGAAAGTACAATTTGGAAGAACTAACTCAGTAACTCCTTCAGTTATAGGATGACTAAAAAGTTCTGTAACTAATAGATTATTTCGGTTAACTAGAAAGTTGGATGGAGCTTCTTGAATAATCCCATTCCAAAATCTTCGTACTCCTGTAATCTTGTATAAAACTCGAATCGAGCCTTTTTTCATAGGAATATCTTTGTCTCCCCCATCTCCACTAGTTAGAAATAATCCTCCACCTTCTCCAACAAATTTTTTAATTGCTAGTAATTCGGCTTGTGTAAATTTATCAACTTTGTCTTCTTGAGAAGCTTTAATATTCCCAATAAATAAAATATCAAAATCTTCAAGCATATCAAACTCTATTGGTCCCTCGTTCTTATCAATATATTCAACTTCATAATCATCTTCCCCTAAAGAGAACTCAGGGAATTCTTCAATCTGTTCCTTATGAGATAAGTCTACTATTATTCTATAGCTCAATTTTGGCGTCACTCCACGACTCAGTTCTTGCTTAATTCTTGATGTTTATAAATGTTCTATCTAAGTTCTATAACGAGTTGTTTCTTCTAACTTTATAATATATAATTTATTTTTATAAAGATATTTATTTTTATAAAGATTTTTATAAAACTCTTATATAAAGTTTATTCTTACGTAATATTTAAATATCAAGTTAAGAAATAGAAACAGAATAATAAAGTAAAATTGTGGTAATTATTATTCCTTTATTGGAATAAATTCTCTTTTTGCTGGACCTTTTTTTTTAACAACAGCAATATCAATGCCATTACCCGAAGCCATATCTCTTATAATAGATGCGGATATTGCTGATTTAATGATTTCTTTTCCTTCTTTAACAGATAAGTTATCTTTATATTTTGCTTCTAAGACGCCATAAGAGAAATTTTGTCCACTTCCAATTGCACAATATTTCTCGGGTAGAATGGAGCCATAAGCACCAATATCCAAGAGGGTGGGACCTTCCTCTTCTGTAACACCTCCTAGAATAAGTCCCACCTCAAAGGGAAATAATTTATTTTGATATAAGATGTTTGATAATAATTTTCCAGTAGATTTGATTAAAATAGGTTTATTTTCATGAGCTAATTGATATATTGTAGTTTCTGCGCGTAAAACATCAATAAGATATTGAGCATCAGCTACAGTACCTGCAATTGTCATATATAGATGATCTTGAATTTTATGTAATTTTTCAGCAGTTTTACTAGCCACAAAATAAGCCATTGAAGCCCTTTTATCTGCTCCTAAAATTACAGCATTCTTACATACTAAACCTACTGTAGTGGTACCTGTTTTAAAGATTTGAGTATTATTATTATCATTAATTTTCTTTGGTTTTTTAACTAAAATTCCAGCCTTCTTTAGAAATTCAGAATTATAAGAGTTTAATAGATCTTCTTTTCTCATAATTTCATTAAAGAACTTATAATTTAATAATTTTCTTCTAATTTT
>JBHLKV010000029.1:0-19795 GCA_048886305.1 Candidatus Hodarchaeota archaeon | reverse complement strand
ATATCTTCTATCCATTTTAAATATGTATCAGAACCTTTTTCAATCTTCAAACCTATACACTCTGGTTCATCATAGCTATGGATTTTTTTGATTTCTTGGATAATCGAATTTACCTTGTCATCTGTGGTTTTAATTATTAATAGACATTCAGTATCCTCTTCAACATTGTCTTTCCATGAATAAATAGAATAGATATTATTAATAATATTAACACATGCTGCTAATTTGTCTTCAACCAAAATCCTTGCGATTTTCTTACCTTCTTCCATATTTGGAACAGTTACAAAAAAAATAAAATATTCCATTTTGATCACTAAATCTATTAAAGTATTTAATATAATAAACAATTCCAATTAGATTTTTATTAGAAGTAATTAAACAAATAAAAATTAGTGTTTTTCTATTATTTTTCTTTACTTTTAATTATTAAAGAATTACGAATTATAATAAATGATAACTTCTTTATGTTATAAAGAAATTTAAATTTGTAAAATATTATTAAATATACAATTAGATTAATTTTTAAAAATAAATAATAAAGAGGTTAGAATCAGCATTCTTCACAATTTTTATCTTATACACCAATATACAGGGATCTGTCTTATCCATCGTAAATATGGGAGCATAGAATTTAATCAAGATTTAGTTAGTGGGTTTCTTACGGCACTTAAGGATTTTTCAGTTGAATTCTCGAAAGGATCAGGAGAATTAAAAGTGATTGATATGCAGGTTTTTTATCTGCTTCTTGTTTTTAAGGAGGGTGTATTATGTACAGCTGCTGCAGATAAGAATGATGATGCCAAGATTACACACAAAGCTTTAACTGATATTATTGACCAATTTGCGGCTAAATATGGTGCTGAGCTTGATAGTTGGTCAGGGGATGTTAGAATATTTCGAGATTTTGAAAATATTATTGATGAGATTTTACAAAATGGAAGGGTTGCTGAAATAAGCTTAAAGATTCCGATATTAAAGATATTTGAGAAAGATTTTCGCAAATCGCAAAAGCAAATAGCTAAGAAAGGGTTAGTGATATCTGAAGAAGATCTACGAGAAGTTACGGATAAGAAGCCAGAATGGACATCAAACAGGCTCCCTAAGCAGATAATTACTCAGGGATTCTTAGATAAGCAAGAATTCAAAATAGCTCACTTAGCGGATGGTTTCCATACATTGTCTGAGATTGCAGAAGAAACAGGTCGACCGGAGTCGGAGATACAGAGGATTATGGACAGTTTGGATGATTTAGAATTGCTTTCTTTTATAGAAATAAAATAAGACATCAATCTATTTGTTAAGAGAAATTATTTATCATTCAACTAAATTTATTCCTTAAACTTGAAATCTAAAAACTTTAGATTTTATTGGGTTAAATCATAAAGTTTTTGAAAATTTATTTCTTATGAAATTTAAGATGAATGTTAAAAAGATTGAAGAAAATATTTATGAAATAGCTCCTAAAACTTTAATGGCACGGATTCGGGGGAAAATTGAGAAATTTCAGATGAGAGTGCCAGTTCATATATACGCTAATGATTATATTTTAGAAAAAATAAGATTAGATCGAACTTTAGATCAAATTACTAATGTTGCATGCTTACCTGGGATACAGAAGCACGCTATTGCACTTTCAGATGCTCATCAAGGATATGGGTTTTGTATTGGGGGAGTTGCAGGTACAGACGCGGAAGATGGTATGATTTCTCCTGGGGGTGTAGGTTATGATATAAATTGTGGGGTACGATTATTAAGATCTAATTTAATGCTTAACGATCTTCGAAGTATACTTCCAAGTCTATTAAGTACAATATTTAAAAATATTCCTTCAGGATTAGGATCTAAAGGTAAATTAAATATTAGTTATTCAGATTTAGATAATGTTTTAAACGATGGAATGAAATGGGCTCTAGATAAGGACTATGCGAATGAAGAGGACCTTAAACATTGTGAAGAAGGCGGTTGTATAATCGGTGCTGATGCCAAATTAATATCTCAGAAGGCTAAACAACGAGCAATTAAACAGCTTGGATCCTTGGGAAGTGGAAATCATTTTCTTGAAATTCAAAAAGTTGATGAAATCTATAACGAAAAGATCGCTAAAGAGCTAGGAATAATTAAGAAAAATCAGATCACTATTATGATACATACGGGAAGTAGAGCTTTAGGACATCAAGTTTGTACAGATTCTTTACGGAACATTGAACAAGCAATGCATAAATATAATGTTAAGGTTCCCGACAGAGAATTGGCTTGTGTTCCGGCGAATACTCCTGAAGCAAAAAATTACTTATCTAGCATGGCATGTGCAGCTAATTTTGGCTTTACAAATCGTCAATTAATTACACATTGGTTAAGAGAATCGTTTCAAAACACCTTTAAAAAAGATTTTGATGCATTAGATTTACATTTAATTTATGGTGTGTGTCATAATATTCTAAAAATAGAGGAGCATGAAGTTAATGGTAAAAAAATGAAGTTGAATGTGCATCGAAAAGGAGCAACAAGAGCATTTCCCCCGGGACATCCAGATTTATCCCATGATTATAAGTCGATAGGACAACCAGCTTTAATTCCAGGAACAATGGGATCTGCCTCATATTTATGTGTTGGTAAACCAAGAGCTATGGAGCTCTCCTTTGGTTCAACTGCACATGGTTCTGGAAGAATGATGTCAAGATCAAAAGCTACTAAAAAATATTGGGGTACACAGATTAAAGAGGATTTAGCAAAAAAAGGAATTTTAGTAAAAAGTGCTTCAATGAAGATATTAGCGGAAGAAGCACCTGGAGCTTATAAGGATATTGATCAAGTTGTACAAGTTAGTCATAATTTAGATATTATTGAAAAAGTTGTAAGACTAGTTCCTATAGGTGTAGTGAAGGGATAATATCTTCAATTTTAATTAAATATCAAAAACAGTATTTATTGTTACTTTATTCTTATTTTCTTTAATACTCATAAAAGAATATGTTATTGCTTTTACTTCTGTTCCAATTTTATGTTTTTTCTTATCGAATTTCTCTCCTTTTAAAAGTGCCTGCAATTTATATCTGTTTTGGCTTTTTTTAATTGATTGTACAATTATATCACCAAATACTAACTCGTAAACATCGAATAAATAAAGAAATTCAGAAAGAAAATCAAAAAGTAAGGCTTCTTTATCTTCTGCTTCAATTTCGACTTTTTTTTCTAGTTTCAGTGAAATTTGGTTTAAATCTGGAGTAATAGTAGTTATTAAACTTAAAGCTGTTTGAGAAAAAGCTTCCTCTAAATTAGAACCCCAACTCTCGACACTCACATCTGCGGTATGATCTAGGAACTTAAAACCTACTTTTCTCATCTTTATAAGTAATATTTATGAATATCAATCAATAAACCTTTTTATTTTGTTATCTTTTTAGTCTTTTGAAAGATTTTTCTAGAAGTTTTTAAAACTATTCAGAGAAATCTTAATATGCTCTACACAATTCTTGATGATTTAATTTATTATCAAATTATCCAATTCCGTAAAAGATTTTCTAATAAAGAGCTTCTCCTTTTTAAGTATTTTCATGAAAAAACCAAAGTTTATCCTCAGAATATTATCATAATAGGGAAATTTGTATTTTTTTTTGTTAAAAATGAATATTATTTCAAAGCAAATAGGAACTTGAAATATATAAGAAGGCAGTCCCAAGATAAAAAACTAATAATAATTAGAGCTGAAAATACTTTAATTAAATTATTAATTGGATTTTTCCCAGATCTTTATATACATAATATTGCGATAGAAATGAATGTATTCACAGGTAAAAAGCATATAGTCGTTGGAGTTCTTTCTTATGAGGAAAGAGCAATTGCTATTGGTTGTAATGGAGACTATATTAAAGCTGTAAATAAATTGTTAGAAAATTTCGTAATTTTTGAAAATAATGGTACTCCTATTAAAATAGAATGTAAGGTTGTAAGTCTATAAATTTTACCAAGGGACATCCTTCAATCCAACTGCATAAGCAACTGTATTTGCTATAATGCTAACTGCCGGAGTTAATATGAGCAAAAAAATAATAATATGAAGATCTGGTATCAAAAATAAGCTTGGTGAAATGAATCCGGGAATAGATACAAAAAGTATTGCTATTAAAGCAAAATCTAATTGATCAACAATCCATAAAGGGGCTCCACTCTTAATATTAAATCTCCTTTTTAAAAATGAACCAATTAAATCTCCTAGAACGGCGCCATAGGAGGCTAAGAAGATTCGAATTATTAACACTAAGAAATTTACAGGAATTTGTCCCCCTTTAAAATAGTATTCAAAAATCTTAATATCATTATAAAGAAGATATTGTCCTTGAGCAGCAGCATCAATAATTACATCTTTTATAGGGGACCATAGAATTGTAAATAATATAAAAAGGAAAAAGGAGATTGGAATACCAATATATAAAGGTCCTTTTAAACCATTCCAAGTTTTATGATCTCCAAATATTCTCCTTCCATCGCGAAAAATTCGTCCCCCGTCAATGGGTTTGCCCCCCCCAGTAATTACCATTGATGCATTAGATATATAAGCAGGTACTATTAATAATAAACTAAATATAAAAAGTGCAATCCAATCTGCCCATTTAAACAAAACTGACATAACAACGTAGTTAGCTACAATTAAGCAGGCAAATAAAATTGCTAAGATTATTGCTATTTTTTTATTGTTTTTCTCCACTTCATTTTGTGTATTATTTACAGACAATTTATTATAAAGCCTTAATAAAGGAGATTATTTTATGTATTTAATCAAATATTTAATTGAATTAAATATTTTTTGAATGGAAAGATAGTTAATAAGATCTTAATAAATATTGCTCAATAAATAAATATCCTTTAAAAATCCGACAATAATATTATAAATTATTGAAAAGATTTATCAAAATCACCTATTAAATCGTTAACATTTTTCTTTTAATTTTAAGATTAATAATTAACTTTATAAATGCAATAGAAATAGATCTTATGTTAATAAATTTCGAATGGAAAAATTTTTGATAAAAATAGGGAATCAATGGTGCTAATAATTGTTGAAAAATCATAGCAATGATCATCAATTTAATATTGATAAGTTTTATAAGAATTATCTTAAAGGACCCAGAATTTTTAATAATCGTGATGCATTAGAATCATCTTATATTCCAGAGGAACTACCTCACCGAGATATTCAAATAAAAGATATAGCTGAAAAAACGGCATGTGCTTTATTAGGTGATACACCTCCCAGTTTTTTATGCTATGGTATGACAGGGACTGGAAAAACTGCAACTATAAGATATGTGAGCCAAAAATTGGCACAACAATGCTTAGAGCTAAAACCTTGGTGGGTTTATATCAATTGTAATATTGTTTCTACTCCTTATCGTATTTTAGCTCATATTTATAACACAATTTCACGAGAGGAGAAAATTCCTCCTACTGGACTTCCAAAAGATATTATTTTCAAAAAACTGTTAGGTTTACTAGACTCTAAAGTTGGAAATGCTATCTGCTTCTTAGTATTAGATGAAATAGATATTTTAGTAAATAAAAAAGGCGGAAATGAAATTTTATATGATCTTACTAGATTAAATGAAAATTTAGATAAATGTAAAACAAGTCTTATTGGAATTTCTAATAAATTGAAGTTCAAAGAAAACCTAGATCCAAGAATATTATCAAGTCTAGGCGAAGAACATATAGTTTTTCGTTCTTACAATGCAAGTGAATTAAGAGATATTTTAAATAATAGAGCAAAAATAGTTTTTCAAGAGGGTGTGTTAAAGGAAGATGTTATACCTTTATGCGCAGCTTTAGCAGCTAAAGAACATGGAGATGCTAGAAAAGCTCTTCAACTATTAAGAAAAGCTGGAGAACTGGCTGAGAGGAACCAAAATAAAATAATTTCTTCAAAGTATGTTGAAAAAGCTCAAGCTGATTTAGAAAATGATTATATTATTGAGTATATAAGAGGAATTCCATTACAAGCACAAATAATCTTAACAACGATATATCTAATTTCTAAATTTAGTCCTGGACATATTATTATATCTGGTGATATTTATGAAATTCATTCAGAAATAAAGAGATTAATTCCCAATATTAGGCAATTGACAAAAAGAAGAATAAGTGATTATATAAATGAATTGGCTTTAGCTGGAATAATCTCTGCTGAAGTTAAATCAATGGGTCATTATGGAAGAACTAAAATAATTAAACTAGATATTGATATAAAATTATTAGAAAGTGTACTTTTTGAAATTGAAAAAATTAAAGGTATTCTAAATTACAAACCGATTTTATTGCAATCAGATAAAGTTAAACTAAATGACAATATTTTTAAGAAGTTGATCTAAATTCCCATTTATCAATATCGGCTGCAATATTATTGAGGAAAATCTCAATATTCTTCGAATCTTTTTCTTTTAAGAGTAGAAATAATTTAGCTAGATGTTTACAGAATTTTTTGTTCTCTGCTCTTCTAGTTTCAAAATCGTGACAATTATGACGTATAATTTTGTTATTAATATCTATCTCGATAATATAAGGTTCTTCTTTTGAGCCTAAAACATTTGCTTTAATTATTCCTTTAGATGGATTAAACTCAAGTAGATCATACGCATTATTAGATATTGATGCTGCTCTGTTTAACGTTCCTTTATCAATAAAGGTTTTTATTATAGCATTAAAATTAGTAGCATTTCCATTCTCAGTTTGTTTTTCTATTGTGACTATTTTCTGAATAGAATGCATTTTCTCTAATATTTCTTGTTTTCTTTTATTTTGCCAGTTTATCAATTTTTGATGTAATTCATTTGACAATTTAAGATTATTATTTGCATCTCTTATCAATGATTTATTTTTAGTGCATCCATTGATGAAATTTATAACCTCTTCTGGCGGAAAAAGGAAAAGATCAAATGATAATTTATATAGAAGATCATTCTGTGAAATATAAGGAACATCTATTATTTTCCAAATGTAGAGTAATAATTCTGTACTATTATTGCGAGGAATTGTAAATTTCATTAGAATTCAGTTTCTTTTATGATATCATAATAGTTAATTATCATTTTTTAAGTTTAGTTCAATACTCTTAAAAGTGTCAAGTTCTATAATAGGAACTATTCCAGGAGTAGGATTAATTCCAAAACTTTTCATAAAATCAGTTTGAGCTTGAAAACAACCAGAATTAACTAAAGTAACGTTCCTGTATTTACCAATTCCGTTGATATGTACATGACCAGTATGAAATATTTCAGGAATTTTATCAATTATTAGCCAATCTTTATTAATCGGCGCGATCTGCGTCTTTTTTCCATAAGTTGGAGCTAAATGTCTACATCTAAGTAATTCTTTCATAGTTTCAATAGGTTTATTATTTTCAAGTTGTGGTATCAATACATTTAGATCAAGTATACTATCTCCATGATATATTAATGTATTTACATTATGAGTTTGAATAATAGAAGGATTTCCTATTGTTTTAAATCCAATACTAGTTAAATCTTCCACATATTTTTTAGGCACTGAAGGTCTTGGAATTGCATTCCTTACCGGTTCATGATTTCCTGGACTATAAAATATTTCTATATATTCTGGGATTTCTGAAAATAAATCTGAAGCTTTTTTATATTGATTATAAATGTCTGGTATTATAAGATCTTCTCTTTGTGATGGATAAACTCCAATCCCATCAACTAAATCTCCGTTAATAATTATATATTTTATTTTTCCAGCAATTTCTCTTAGATTTTTATTCCCAATTTTACCATTCAGAAAATTTATGAACCTTTTTAATAATGATTCTTCAAACTCCCTGCTTCCAATATGGGTATCTGATATTAAAGCGATTGACAATGGAACAGGGGATTTATTTGGCTCGAAATCAGTTGGAATATCTATTTGTGTAACGTACGTTCCATAAATTATACCACTTTTACCTTTTTCTCTAGGGTTATAAGTTCCTTCAACATAAATTAATTGATCATTTAAAATTCGTTCAGCAATTTTAATGTTATCTCGACTTTCGGAATCAGTTTTGATTAGAACATTAATTTGACCTGTAAGATCTTCTAAAATTAAAAAAAAGTTTCCATTTTTAGTTTTACGGATTTCATTTACCATTCCTATAACTGATACTTCAACTTTATTGGATAATCTTAAAAGATTGTTAATATTATTAGCAGATGTAACATCTGGTCTTCTTTTCATTAAAGTCCGTAGTTGGGTAAATTTATCCATTGTGAGATCATAAAAATCTTTATAATCTCCGTTTGTATATAATTTTCCAGTTGGATCTTTTAAAATTTCATAGTTAGAATCATAATCTTTTGCAATGGGGTAAATTTTTAATGAAGATTTTGTGCTTTCAAATACTTTTTTTCTTTTTTTTTCAATCAAATTAGGGATATCTTTAGAGTAATCATTAGATACAAGTTCAAATTTAGGGAATTCTTGATTATTCCTAATTCCCTTAAGATTGTCAGTATTATCTTTAATTTTTTTTAATTTTTCACTAGTATGATTTTTATTAAATTCAATTGAAGATTTTATCTCAATAGATTTTTGTAAGGTATTTTCTTCAATTGGCAAAATTTCTGTCTTTAATAGTTTCCTTTTTAACACATTTTGAATTTCTTTATCTGAAATTTCTTTTAAAATATTTTTAGTTAAATGACTATCAAAATTGGGAATAAAACTTGTCTCTTTAATGATCTGATCTACACTTTTTATTGGATCATCTAGATTTAAGAAAATATCCAATATAGGGGGACTCACATTTATCCCTGAATTAATGAATTTTCTTAAAATGATTTTCTTGGTATCTAAATTATCTCTTTTCAATATTATACAGTTTAAGATTAAATTATTATAATTATTGAAGAATAAAATTTAATTATTTATTATTAAAGTAAAAACATTTTTGCCTTTAATATAAAAAGACTGTGATAAATTAACATTCTCTAGTAATTTATTAATGAAATAGTAGATTAATAAATCAATTTAATTTAATTCTTAAAAATATGTATTATAATACATTTTCTCTTTAGTATTCTTTTTAAAAATTGTAATAGTTTCTGATGTTTTATGATTGAAATAAGTAAGAAAATGGAAGAATACTTTGATGCAATACAAAATAACGTTAATCAATGTTATAATGTTGCTGAAAAAGCACGTCACAAAGGACTGGATCCAGAATTATTTGTTGAATCTCCCCAAGCTAAAGATTTAGCAGGAAGAGTGGAAAAATTAGTCGGACCTGATGGTGTGGCTCAAGTTATAAGACAATTAAAGAAGCAGGCATTAACAGAAGATGAAATCGTATTTAGAGTAGTTTCAGATATTTTAGATAAAAAAATAGGAAATGTAGAATCCTTGGAAGATAGAGTAGAGAGAGCAATACGAGTTGGATTAGCTATAAAAACAATGGGTGTCGTTAGTGCCCCACTTGAAGGGATATCAAAGATTTTAATTCGACAAGATCAACATGGTAATAAATATTTATCCTTATATTTTGCAGGTCCAATTAGAGCTGCTGGAGGGACGACTGCAGCTTTATGTGTATTAATTGCTGATTATGTTAGAAAAAAATCTAATATTCCTAAATATATTGCTACTGAGGCAGAAATTGGAAGATATGTAGAAGAAGTTAAACTTTATGATAGAAGAGTCCATTTACAGTATCCTTCATCAAACCGTGAAATACGTTATGCTGTGAAACATTTACCTGTTGAAATTAATGGTGATTCGACAGAGGACGAGGAAGTATCGGCCTTTAGAGATCTCCCTAGAATTGATACAAACCATATTAGAGGGGGTGCTTGTTTAGTTTTGAATGATGGAATATTACTTAAAGCACCCAAATTACATAAAATCGCACAAAATATGCATTTAGCTGGTTGGGATTGGCTAGCTGATTTGAAAAAAGTTGCTCAAAAGGAAGAAGTTATAGAGGAACAGGAAGATAGTGAGAAAGAAAAAATCACTCCAAATTCCAAATACGTTTCTGATATCATAGGAGGGAGGCCAGTATTTAGCCATCCATCTATGGTTGGAGGTCATAGAATCAGGTATGGTCGCTCACGTAATACTGGATTAGCAGCAGCAGGAGTTCATCCAGCAACAATGGTAATATTGGATGCCTTTATAGCCATCGGGACTCAACTTAGAATAGAAAGACCAGGAAAAAGTGCAAGTATATGTCCTGTAAGCAGTATTGAACCACCCATCATAAAACTAAAAAACGGAGATGTTATCAAAGTTCCAAGCGTTGGAAGAGCTAAAGAGTTATTTCCTGAAATTGAAAAAATTTTATTTTTAGGAGATATCCTTTTTGGATTTGGTGAATTTGCAGAAAACAACCATAAATTAGTTCCTTCTGGTTATGTTGAGGAATATTGGGCTTTAGAATTAGAAAGAGCAGCGAAAATGCAAAACAATCTGAATCCCAATATTACAAAGTATATAGAAAATCCCTTTCAGAATATACCAACTGCCGAAGATGCAATTAAACTATCTCGAAAATATAAAATACCTTTGCATCCCGTTTATACAGATTATTGGGGAAACATTTCAGTGGAAGACTTAATAACTTTACGAGATGCTTTTATAAAAGTTATTAATAACTCAAAAGATAAAATTATTTTAAATTTTAATAAAGAAATTAAAGAAATTTTAGAGAAGGCTTTTGTAATTCATAAGGTAAGAGATAATAAAATAAGATTTAGTAATGTTATGGAATATGTTTATCGAATAATATTCAATTTAAATAAAAAAGATCCAATTGAAATTGAAAAAGAAGATGACGTATTTACTCTTTTTCATAAATTTTCTTCTATTGAGATTAGAAATAAAGCACCATTTTTTATAGGAACACGAATGGGAAGACCTGAAAAATCTGAAAGAAAAAGTATGAAAGGAATTCATGTTTTATTTCCATTAAGTGACAAAGTAGGAAATACGAGATCTGTTGAAAAAGCAATTGAATTTGAAAAAGTGAAAATTGATGTTTGCAGAAAGCAATGCCCTAAATGTGGAATAATAACCATTTTTAATTCATGCCCCAAATGTGGAACTCCTACCCAATTCAAAAAAATCTGCGAAAAATGTAAAAAGTTATATCCAATTTATGATGAAAAGTGTTCTTTATGTGGTCTTCAATTAAAAAATTCTAAAGAAGCCTTATTTAACATAAAAAACCATCTGAATTCAACATTAAAGACCCTAAATTTGCCAATGCCTAAAAAACTGAAAGGAATATTTGGTCTTACAAATAAGTTAAAAGTTCCTGAACCTATAGAAAAAGGGATTTTAAGAGCAAAAAACAAAGTTTTAGTCTACAAAACGGCTGAAATAAGGTATGATGCTACTGATATACCTTTAACTCATTTCAAACCAAAAGAAATTGAAACCTCCATTAAAATATTGAAGGATTTAGGGTATTCTGAAGATATCTATGGAAATGCCCTTCAAGATGATAGTCAAATTTTAGAACTAAAAGTCCAAGATATAGTATTATCCAATGATTGCGCATCATATTTTGTTAGAGTCGCTAATTTTTTAGACGACGAACTTGAATATTTTTATAAAATGGAGCGCTTTTATAATGTATCTGCTAAAGAAGATTTGATAGGACATCTTGTTGTGGGTCTAGCTCCTCATACTAGTGCTGGAATCATTGGTAGAATCATTGGTTTTACCTCTGCACGTTCAATTTACGCTCATCCTTACTGGCATGCTGCAAAAAGAAGAAATTGCGACGGCGATGAAGATGGTATCATGCTCCTCTTAGATCCTTTATTGAACTTTTCAAGACATTATCTTCCTAGTAAGATTGGAGGAAGAATGGACGCAACTTTAGTAATTGGTACGATTTTAGATCCAAATGAAATAGATGTAGAGGCACATAATGTAGATACTTTATCTAAATACCCCTTAGAGTTTTATAAGGCTACTGAACGATATTCTGCTCCCTCAGAAATAGAAAATATCATGAAGCTCGTTAAAAGTCGATTAGGAACTCCAGAGCAATATGAAAATTTTGGGTATAGTATTCCTACAGATAATATAAATGAGGGTCCAATAATAACTGCTTATAAAAAATATGAAACTATGGACGAGAAAATTGATGCCCAATTACATCTGGCGAAAATTATTAAACCTGTTGATGCTAAAAATGTAGCAGAGAAAATTTTAACGACTCATTTTAACCCAGATATTTTAGGAAATTTAAGAAAATTTGCCATACAAGGATTTAGATGTGTAAAATGTAACGAAAAATTCAGAAGACCCCCACTTTCTAATAATGGTAGATGTCCTAGATGTGGAAACAATGTAATATTAACAGTAAATCGAGGAGGAATTGAAAAATATATTCCAAGAGCCCTTAGGATTTGTAAAGATTTTCATTTGGATGATTATACTGTACAACGTATGCAATTAATAGAAGAATATGTAGAGAGTTTAACTAATAATCCTAAAATTAAGCAACATAAATTATCTGATTTTTTTTAATTTAATCAATCCTTAAATCTATACTTTTTATGGCTTGATAACAAATATATAAACATCCATTAAGATTCTCAGGAGAACATTTATCAGGAGTGTCTTTTGTGGAATGAATATATTTAGTATCTTTATGTGAATGAAAACAAGCTACTTGAAGTTTTTTTTTATACCTTCTAGCATATCTTCGAAAAATTTTATGATCACTTTTTGGTTCAAGTAATTTATTGTACCTAATTAGAGGGATATTTTGATTTTTCGCGGTGGTATCAAAAATATCATTTAATTTTTTATTCAACCTTCTTCTAAATAAACCAACTCTGTCTATAAGTCCAATGTAAGATCCAACCATATCAATATTGATAAGAATTGATCTATTAAGGTCATACTTTTGATCTAAATAATAAAAGTGTCTTTTACAGAATTTTTTAGAACCTTTCACGCCCCATTCTTCAGCCCCAAGCCAAAGAAATAAAATATCCATTTTTTCAAGTGGATCTTTTTTGAAAAGTTTTGATAATTCAATCAAAATAGAAACTCCACTTGCATTATCAATCGAACCTGATGAAGGACTTTCATTAAATACAAGATATAATATTGGGATTGATATAACGATTCCAATCAAAGATAAGTAGGCGATTAATACGATTACATCCCCAGGCAGGAACAAAACTTTGAGAAAATCAAGAGTAAGCCATGCAGAAAAAAGTATTATAATACCAACATAAAACCCAATAATTATTTTATACATAAGGAAAATTACCCATTGAACTCTATAAGGAATATTTGCTGATATTGAATCATAGTGAGCAGAAAAAATCACCAATGGTCGTTTTGGTCCCTCTTCACTAGCCAATATTTCAGTTACAATGTTTTTTGATTGTTCTTTATTTATCAACGACATATTACGTGTTCTTTCGAATAAATGCTTTATTACATAATATACTATTATAATTAAAATTAAGCGTGAAAGGAGAAGATAAATTAAAATAATTAAATAACTTATTCTCATTAATACTCTCGTAGAACCAGCCCAAGAAAAATATTCAACCTTAGTCTCGATATTTTCTTTCTCTAATTCTTTCTCAATATATATTCTTGCTTGTGTTTCGCCAGTAGAAGAGGCTGAACGATTAAATGCTAAAGATTTAACATGTTCTATGGTTGATAATTCATCGATTAATAACAGATTTGAAATAGGAATCACATCAATTTTTATTTATTTGAGTTAGTCTATTTAATTTCCTTATTAAGTTCAAATATAATAAATTATATCTTACTTAATATCCTAACATTTCAATATTGGTGCAGGAGGTGGGATATTCCACCGAGATCGAGGAGATCTATATCGAATTTTTGAACCCACGAAGACCTATGTCACTAGAGCCTCAGTCTAGCGCCGTAGACCAGGCTTGGCAACTCCTGCAGCATTAATTATTTTAATTCTCTTGAGAGAATAATTAAAGATAAAGTAATTAATTTTTAAAATCTTTTTTCTTAATTTTCATAATTTTTAATATCTAATCTAAATCATATTCAAAAAATGTTTTAGAGTACGGTTTAAGTAAAAGATTTATATTTTCAATAAAGATTTCGCTTAGAATGATAGAAGATCTACTAATTATTTAAATTAGTATGCTAGATATAATATTAAATAAAAAGTATAAATTTACAAGGTAAAAAATTTGTGTCTGTCGATAGAAAAAAGTTAACAGCGCTACTTAAGTGGTATAGCCAGTCAGTTGAAAATGTAATAGCAGTCTTAGTATTAAATAGACATGGCTTAGTGATTGATGCTTTAACAAGAACACCAGAAAAATCAGTTGAAGAAGAGATAGTGGGGGGTATTAGTGCTTTAGTAGAGCCCGTGTTAAATAGAATTACAGAAGAATTCAGTTCAGGTTCTTTTGGAACAGGCACTTTTGATACCGAAGAACATAGATTCATTTTTTGTGAAGCAGGACCAGAAGCAATTTTAGTGACTGTATTAGATGCTATAGCGATGGTGGATCCAGTATTTCCTTATGCTTACCTTACAGCAGAGAAAATAGCTCGAATTTTTGATGGGAGAACAGTGAGCCCGGTAATTCCTAAACTATTTACTGCTAAAGAAATACAAAATATTGAGAGGAAAATAGATGCACTCCAAAAAATTAATGTAAAATCAGGAGAATACGCTTATAAATTAATTCTAGGTGGTGATGGTGCTGTTGGTAAAACGAGTATGGTACATCGTTTTGTAGAAGATAAATTTGAACAAGATTATAAGTCTACGATTGGAACCTCAATTATGAAAAAAGAATGTAGTTTTGAAGGTTTAAGTAGTGCCGTCCGCTTTGTCATATGGGATTTAGCAGGTCAATCGCAGTTTAAAAGAGTTAGACAATCTTATTTGGCAAAAGCAGAAGCAGGAATTTTAGTATTTGATGTAACTAGAAGAGAAACATTTGAGAATATTAAAAATTGGTATAAAGAATTTATTAAATCCTCAGAAAATATATCTCTTATTTTAGTGGGAAATAAGATAGATTTAGAAGATGAACGATTAGTTTCAACTGAAGAGGGAGAAGAAATAGCACAAAAATTAGAATTATCTTATATAGAAACATCAGCTCTTACAGGAGAAAATATTAATGATGCTTTTAGAATACTTGCTTTACAAATAATAAAGCGGTATTTTACTACTGAAGAAGTATAGAAAAGCCTCTGGGGGGATTTTCATAGCAAAGCGAGTTGTTTGTCATTTTGAACCCCCGACAAATTGATTACGAGTCAATCACTCTACCAACTGAGTTACAGAGGCATTATGTTCAAGTTATTAAATATTAATTTTAAAAAAATTATAAAGCTTTTCTAATGGAAAATAACTTTAAAATAAGTAATTTAGGAGAAATTGAATTAATTCAACAAATTGAAGAGTTAGTTTATGAAAAAACAGGTCAAAAATTAATAAGAGATGACTGTTTCTTTTTTTCACTTGCCAATAAAATAAAGAACGAAAAAATTGGTGATCTAGTCTTCAATTCAGATATGTTAGTATCAACAACAGATGTACCTCCTCAAATGAGTGCTTATCAAACAGGTCGAAAAGCTGTACTTATGAATATTAGTGATTTAATAGTAAAAGGTGTTAAACCAATTGGGATTTTTATTTCATTAGGGTTACCTAAAGATATGTATTTAAGAATTTTTAGAAGTCTAATATCTGGAATCATAGATTACTGTAAAAAATTAGAGTTAGAATATATTGGAGGAGATCTTAATGAAACTAAAGAGATTATAATTAATCCAACTGTATTTGGTATTCAAGATCCTTCCAAATTAATATATAGAGCTGGAATAAAAGCTGGTGATTATTTAGTAGCAAATCGAAAATTTGGTCTAACGGGAGTTGGATTTGATATATTACTCTCTAAAAGTGGTAATATTGGAGATTTTGCCTTATACCAGAAATCAATAAATAGTATTATAGAACCTGACGATATTGGTTATGAATCATATATTTTATCAGAAAATACCTTAGCTACCGCGAGTATAGATTCTTCTGACGGATTAGCAAAATCTTTAATTGATTTAATGCATTCTAATCCAAATATTGGTTTTGAAATTGAATTTAATGAACAATTAATAGATGAAGAGGCTCAAAATTACTCGAATAAATTTAAAATACCTCTTGAAGATTTGGTTTTTAATGCAGGTGAGGAATTTATACATCTTTTTACAATCGACCCAAAAGACTATGATACTGCCAAGAAATTAATTAGAGAAAATAATGGTCAAATTTATTTGATAGGAAAAGTGATTTCAGAAAGGAAGATTTTCTTTCTATCTAAAGGAAAAAAAAATGAATTAAAATACTTTGGATTTGAACATTTTAAATAGAAGAATTCTTATACTATAGTAAATTTAATCTATTCATATTAAGCAACATCACCTTAAGCGACTATTAACTATTGTAAAGATGATACGATATAACATTTAAGGGCTATTGGCGCAGGCAGGTAGCGCAGCAGGCTTTTAACCTGACGGTCAGGGGTTCAATTCCCCTATAGCCCGTTTATTTTTATATATATACTTTGAAAAACTAAAGCTTTGAACTTGTCAGACACAATTAAGTATAAAAAAATTTATAAATTACAATAAAATTTTACTAAATTGAATTATGGAAACAATGCAATTCAGATTGCCTTCTGATGAACCTGAACAACTTTTGGTGAAATCTCAGGATAGTACTAACCCTAGTCATGGATGTGAACCTAATAAAAGAGATCTAGAAACACATTTACAATATGGAGTTATAAATTTGGACAAACCAAGTGGTCCTACTAGTCATGAAGTTGTATCCTGGGTTCGCAAAATTTTAGGAATATCAAATGCAGGTCATGGAGGGACATTAGATCCTAAAGTAACTGGAGTTTTACCATGTGCTTTGGGAAGAGCTACTCGTGTATTATCTGCTCTTTTAAGTGCAGGAAAAGAATATATAGGAATTATGTTTTTACACACTCAGGAAAAAATAAAAAAAATAGAAAAAGTTTTCAAATTATTTACCGGAAAGATTTATCAAAGACCACCAATTAAATCTTCTGTTGTAAGAAAATTAAGAGTAAGAGAAATATATTATATTAAAGCACTTGAAGTAAGTAAAAATCATATTTTATTCCGAGTTGGGTGTGAAGCTGGAACTTATATTAGAAAATTATGTTTTGATATAGGTGAAGTTTTGTGTTCTGGCGCTCATATGCTTGAACTAAGAAGAACCAGAGTAGGTAATTTTACTGAAGATAATAATTTAATTACTCTCCAAAATCTGAAAGATGCCTTCACAATATATCAAGAAGAGGGAGAAGAATATTATATAAGAAAAATTATATTTCCAATGGAAAAGATGGTTTCACATATACCAAAGATTTATATCAGAGACTCTGCTGTTGATGCATTATGTCACGGTGCGGATTTAGCGGCAGCGGGAGTTTGTTTCGTTGATGCAAGAATTAAAAAAAATATGCTAGTAGCATATATGACTCTTAAAAGAGAATTAATAGGATTTGGAATTGCATTAAAAAATTCAATGGAGATTTATAAAGCAAAATCAGGTATTCTAGTAAAAACAAATAAGATTTTCATGGAGCGTAATATTTACCCTCGTTGGAACGAAATAAAATAGAAAAAGAAATAATAAGTGATTTCTTTTATCATGGAAAGAAAAAACCAACATTATTCCACCCAATTTCCAGATGTTAAATTAAAGGTGTATACTATTTCAGAAAGTTTAAGAAGACATCTTTATATATTTAAAACTTTAACTGGCGTTTTTTCGTTTAAAAAGATAGACTTAGGTACAAAAATTTTAATTGAAAATATGGTTATTCCTAAGGAACCAAGTAATCTACTCGATTTGGGATGTGGGTATGGACCTATTGGAATTGTATTAGCATATGAATCACCTAATAGTGTAGTGTATTTAGTTGATATTAACAAAAACGCTATTTGGTGTGCCAAAGAAAATTTAAGAATTAATTTACCAGACAGCAAGAAACGTGTAAAAGTATTATCAGGGAATTATTTTGAACCATTAGATAATAAGGATTTAAAATTTAATGGAATTTATATGAATCCCCCCTTGCGAGAAGGGAGAAAAACCTTTATTAAGCTGATACGTGAAATTCCATGTTATTTAAAACGGAATGGTTTTTTCCAGTTTGTAATGAAAAAAAAGATGGGGGCTCAATATATGTTTAATTTTCTTAAGGACTCTTATCCGGATAAGAAAATTGAAATTTTATGCAAAAGGAGTGGGTATTGGGTTTTTAATTGTTTTTAAGATTTACTTTTATTATTTCTTATTGAAGAAACAACGATAAAATGGAAAAATTTTTTAGAAAAGTATGATTTTTTTATTTATTATTTATGATTAAAGAGGATTTTTCCTTGACTAAAAAGCGGATAGATGTTTTGCTACATAAATTTGTACCTCAACATGTCCTCCTAACTAAAGAAGAATCTCAGCTACTTTTACAAAAATACCAAATAGATGTTAATGATCTACCTCAGATGTTCGAAAAAGATCCCGTTGCTATTGCAATAGGGGCAAAAGAAGGAGATATAATAAAAGTAGTTAGAAAATCAAATACTACGGTCAAATCTGTTGATTATTATCGATATGTGAAAAAGGAAAAAGTCTAACAAATATTTTTTTTAAAAAAATTATAATTAATACGGTTTAACGAATATTGAGTACTGAAAAGTTAACGAATGAAGATAAATGGGTTATTTTAAAAAGTCTTTTTGACGAAAAGGGACTTGTTCGGCAACATCTTGATTCATACAACAACTTCATTGAATATGAAATGCAAACTATTGTCGATGAGTCTGGTGAAGTAATTCCTGACATACCCGGTTTTAAAATAAAGTTTGGAAAAATCAAGATTGGAGTACCTAAAGTACGCGAAGCAGATGGTGCTACAATGGAGATTACTCCAATAGAAGCACGAATTAGGGAATTAAGTTATGCTGCCGATATTACTTTGGAAATGACTCCAATTACTATAGATGAGAGAACCCAGAGAGAAGAAGCTGAAGAAACACTTGATATATATATTGGAAAAATTCCAATCATGTTAAAAAGTTGTCGATGCCCCCTAGAGAGTTTATCTGAACAAGAATTAATTAATCGGGGTGAAGATCCATTAGATCCAGGAGGATACTTCATTATAAATGGAACAGAACGTGTTCTCGTGACACAAGAAGATTTAGCACCTAATAGGATATTAGCAGAAGAAGCAAGTAGAAGTTCCAGTGCAACACATCAAGCAAAAGTATTCTCGACTAGAAGCGGATTTAGAGCTCCTGTTACTATTGAAAGAAAAAAGGATGGAAATTTAAGAGTATCTTTCCCATCTGTTCCGGGTAAAATTCCCTTAGCGATTCTTATGCGAGCTTTAGGGCTGCATTCAGATAGAGAAATATTTGAAGCAATATCTGAGAATGATGAAATTCAAAAAGAATTGATTCCAGTAATAGATGTTGCAACTGAAATTCAAGTATTAAAAGACCCTGAGAAATCACAACAAAACGCTCTTGATTATATTGGGAAAAGAGTTGCGATTGGACAAACAAAGGACTATCGTATTAGAAGAGCGCTTCAGGTTTTAGACAGATATCTCTTGCCACATATAGGAAATTCTGAAGAAGACAGAATTAAAAAAGCATATTATTTAGGACAAATGGCACAGAAAGTAATGGAACTTGCTTTAGGTTTTAGAGATCCAGATGATAAAGA
>JBHLKV010000028.1:0-19873 GCA_048886305.1 Candidatus Hodarchaeota archaeon | reverse complement strand
GTATTTGATTTAACTCGAAGAGAAACATTTGAAAATATAATGAGTTGGAAAAGAGAAGTAGAAAAAGTTATTGGAGTTGTACCAAATATATTTGTAGGTAATAAATTGGACCTTATTGAATCTATAGGGAGATTGATGACGGATGAAGAAACACGGAGAATAAAAGGTGAATTAAATTCTATTAGATACGTAGAAACGAGTGCAAAAAAGGGTTTTGGGGTAAAAGATATTTTTTTCAATTTAACAAGAGAAATTTATAAAAATTCTTCTTAATTTTCTCAATAATTTAAAGTGTAGATAGAAAATCAGAAACTGCTTCTTCTGATGGTTCTGGATCGACAACAGAACTATCTAGTTCTTCGGCTATTAAATCAAATTGGTAGGTGCATTTATCAGCACCTAGGAGGACACATTCAGATTCCTTCCCATCAACATCAATTTTTAAGGTTTCAAATACTCCTTGGAAAATACCTAAGTAAAGTAAACATATATTTTTAGCCATAATATTTTCTTTTTCTTGAGTTGCTAAGGGATCATTTACACTTATTATAATTCGATTTTTTCCAAAGTGCGCCTTTAGTTGACCATACCCCATTAATTCCATAGCTTCAAGAATGCCTAGAAAAACATCTTTTTTAATTGCTATATTTTCAAGTGTCCAATCTTTTCTATAAAAGAACTTTTCCATAAAAGATCTTCCCAGAGTTTTTCCTACCCACGTCAATATATCATCTGCATTAGTTCCAGCAAATTCAGTGAATTCGATTAAGTCAATGGGTCTTAACATTAATAAGCGCATGTCTTTCTTTTTATCTCCGAAAAACAGCTGTCCTAATTTCTCATCAATCATTATTTGTAATTCTTTTTTCAATCTTTTCGACATAGCTTTTCCCTAGTAAAGTATTTCATAAAGATTATTAAGAAATTATATAATAGAAATTTAAGTGTCTAGATATTTAAATTTAATGTTTAAATTGATGTTTAAATTAATGCCTTATTTAGAAGCAACTAAATCAAAAATACTTTGGATTACTAAATCAATATTGTATTTAGTCTTGACTGATGTGAAAAGGAATGTCCAATTTCTATCTTCAATATTTTCAAAACTAAAAAAATCAAATAATTCTTTTTTTAATTTTTCTAGTTGATTTTCTCTACTTTTTTCAGAGGATTTGATCAAATCGATTTTATTACCCATAATCAATAATGGGATACCGATTAATTCGTCTCTCTTCACAATATTCCAGAATTCTTTTTTTGATTCTTCAAATCGTAATTGGTTAGCGATATCAATCATAAATACAATTATATTTGAATCCTGTAAGCCAATCAACCACTTTTTTCGAAAATTTCGTTGACCTGGCATATCCCAGAATGCCAACAATCCTTTTTCTTGTTCTTCAATATATTCGATATTGAATTTTCGGGTCGGAGAAAAGAAATTATCATTGAATTTACCTGTTTTAATTCTTCTTACAAGGGATGTCTTGCCAACTTCGTCAATTCCAAATAAAAAAGCTTTGATAAATAACTCTTTTTGGTAATAATAGACGATTTCAGGAGATTTTTCGACAATTTCATCTCCATATCTTCGAATATCTATAAACATCGAAATTAGTAAATTTTCTATTTCGATTTCATCATCAAAAGAATATCCTGTCCCATTATTCAATAACTCATTCAATAATTCTTCAAAGATTTCTTTATAATCATAAGGATTATCTTCTTTGTCAAAAATTAAACCAATAACAATTCTTCCATTTATGCAAGATGTATATATATTCAAATCATCAACAACTTGTGCAACAGGCTTATCAATCTTATAATGCTTCGATTTTTCACTTAAGCTATGGTTGCAAATTGATAAATTGTTAATTGTCTTATGTTTGTTAATTATATTTACTCGATCATGACCAGTTATTATCTTATTAACAAGATTTTTATTATTGATGTTTATTATTTCATTTGGATAACTATAGATATTAAGATCTTCTAAGTCTTGAAATTCTTTTCCTTTAAATAGAAAAATGTTATGTAACAATGAAATTTCCAAAAATGCTTAATTCCTATAAGTTTGAGAATAAAGACTAATTAAAAAACGTTTGGAATCTCGACTATATTATTACGTTTAAAGTTTTTGGTTTAGTAATTCTAGGAAGATGACTTAACTCCTTTCTATAACAATATTAACAGATGAATAATATAGATTCAATAAGAAATTCTCTTATTCTTTACTGTCTTCTTCAACATTTGGACTTTCTTCGTTATTGTCAGATATTTCCTTTTTTGATGGAATTTCAGATTGTTGAGTTGAATTTGAGTCTACTGGGGTTCCACAATGAGGACATTTTGACCAACCTGGTCTCAAACCGTAACCACATTTTGAACATTCTCTCATATCCTCATCTGGTTTCCATTCTGGAATATCTAAACCTCCTTGTCTTTTACGAGCAAGTTCTTGTAATTCTTCTTCTGTCCAAACCTCCATTCCTTCAGGTAAAGAGGAACCTCTCTCTTCAGAAAATTTAGTTAATTCTTCTTCTGTCCAAACGGGCATATCAGGTTGGGCAGTCATTCTTTTTTGAGCTTCTTCTGCTAACTCCTCAGCTGTCCATGCTTTAAGTTCTTGACCACCTGGAGTTCTCACTACACCTGGTTGTTGGGGAACGAGTGCTTGGGCGCCTCTACTTATAGAAGGTGCATTGCAACACTCCGCTGAAAATTTTAAAAGTGCTTCAAAACATTTTGAGAATTTACTTGGATCCTTTCCCTCATCAATAACTAAAATCAATGTAGTTTTATCTGCAGTGTGAGGTAGAGCGATTCCACATATGGCAATATCTGATTTAAGTCGTCCTGATTCTATACCAGAAATAATTTTGTCCATTGAGTTCATTAACTCCTCATCCTTCATTAAAAAATCACAGATTGGATCTCCATGTCTCTGAAAACTTTCGTGATATTTAGCTAGTTGAGATCTTGTTATTGTGGAGTTAAGAGATCTAATAATAGCATCTACATAAGGAAAATTTTGAGATTTGGGATCCTTATGAGATTCATCTAGCTTGTAACCTCCTAAATCAAGAGCTCCTGTAATAGGCGCGAATAATGATTTTTCATTTTTCATTTTACCATAGATTATTGGTCTAGAAATAACACATTTAATTTCTCCATAATAGGCAATAGCTTCATCAAAAAATTGAACTTTTCCATCATAAATGATTCGTGGAACACTTCGGAAAATAACATCAACCCAAGGCATTTCTTTTACTGGAATTATTGCATAACATGTTTTATCGATTAGATCGCGTAATTTTTTAATAAAATCTTTTAACTCTTTTTTAATATCCTGATATTCTTCATTATTTAATTCTTCTTCAGCATTTTTTTCAAATTCTTTCAATTTTTCTTCATTTTTCTTGATGTTTCCGCCAAATGATTTAACCTCTCCAATTGTATTACCTTGTAATATAGATGTTGCATTTTCTATAATTTTTTTTTGAAAATCGGATAATTCTGCCTCAGAACTTGAAACTAGGTAATCCTCAATATTGAATTGGATCTTATTAACAAAAACTTGAAACAATTTCTGTTCTGACAATTCCTTTACCTTTTTACTTTATAATTTTTGATTCTTATTTATAAATATAGCAATGAAATGTATATAAAAATTTAATTGAATCTCTTTTTCTAAATTTTGAGTAAAATTAGATATAAAGCAGGAATTACAAATAAAAAGTAAATTTAAAATTTTTAATATAAGACCTTAAGGAACAAGCTTAGCCTGTATAGCATAAATTCCATGTAGGTTCATAATCATGAATAAGATTCATCATAATATTATATGCTGCTGGTGTATAATAGTTACAAATAGGAGGATAATCTCCATTCTCTCTAATAGCGAAATGCACATGTCCTAAGGGATCAAATTGCTGGAAATCACCAATAGGCCATCCTAGCATGATCCATTCGCCTATATTTGGCAATATATATATATTCGAAAGTTGAGTATTTACATCATTAATATCACTTGTCCATAGTTCAAATATATATTCGCATTGAATTTCATCATTAAATTGAATTGTTATATTTATGGCATAATTGGTTATAATTTCTAGACTATTTATTATTTGTATTGATTTAACAAGTCCAGGGGCTGCAGTATATACTCTTTCATTGTTTCTAAAATAAAAATCAAATCCTAGATGTACTGAACCCCAAGGACAAGCAGTTGTATTAGAATAGGTACGTGTTACATTATGAATATCAAGTCTTGAGTTAAAAGTAGTATTCACATAATCTAATGGTGAGTTCTCATCGTAGCATAAATGTGGCCATTCAGGGTGCCACATATGAACTAAATACATCATTCTATCATAAGCTGCGGGAGAATAATACCTGTCAAGACGAGTGCGCACATCATCTTCTATTACATCGAAGTGAATATGAGCCCCCGGGCCAACTTGCAAAAACCGACCTATTTCCTGCCCAATCTCGATCCAATCTCCTACGGAACAATTTATCAATTGTTTTTGATGCTCGTGATGGCTACTTTCATTAGTCCAAGGTTCAAAATTGTAATTTACATATACACTATTATTAAATCTTATAGTTACCTCAATCATATATCTATTTTCTGTAGTTTCGCCCCAATCTTTTTCTCGAATTATGCTTACTTGCCCTGGAGCTGTTGCCAGAACTTTAGAGTTGTTATATAAGGAAAAATCGAATCCTTCATGAGCTCTTGCCCATGGGCAGCTATTTGTGGAACTCCAAGCTCCATTAAGTGCATAAATGTCAGACTCATTTTCAAATATTACATCCATGTAATTAAGACGATCCCATTCATATCGATCTCCCGGATCAAAAAAGGGTTCTTCCCAAGGTGGATTTTCCAGAATTCGAGGCACAATAAAGAGTCCTGCAATAATTACTACGGCAACTATAATAAGTGAAATTATACCTTTTTTTTTCATAAATGAATGAAATAAAATGAGATATAAAAATATATCCGCAAAAATCAAATACTCAACAAATATGATCTATTATTTTTTTTTCATTCTTCTCATGAGAATAAAAGAAAAAAATCATATTAAGGTTATAATATTTTATAATAATTATGAACAAGAATATGGCAAATTTTTAAAAATATATAAAATGTTCATCCAGACTAATCAACTCATTTGAAAAAAAATTTGATATAATATAAAATTAATTAAAACTTTTTATACTCAAAAAGAACCTTAAAATTAAGCAGAAGAAAACATTTTTAAAGAAATAATGCTTAAATAAGCCATTTCGGTTTATTATATTAATCCGATAAAAAAAAATCTTTATATATTATATTATCATAAAATGTAATATATAGAAATTTGAAAGTTAAGGATTAAGGCGGTTCAAATTGAAGATTGTCACAGTCAATATTCCTGATTCATTTTTGGATTCTATCGAAAAATTAGTAGGAGAGGATGGTTTGTATCCCTCTAGATCTGAGCTCATACGCGTAGCCGTGAGAGAATTTTTATTGAAAGAGTTAGCGTTAGCTAATAGGATGGCTAAATATAAGGAAAGTGAAATTAAAGATTTTGATGAAAAAAATTACGTGAGAGTACCTATTGAGACGACTGATGAAAATGACGAGCCTGTACGAGAGTTTAAAACTTATAAAATTGTAAGACGTTTAGAATATTAAAAGGATAGTTGTTGTTTTTAACACGGGATTTAATATCTTTCTCCTTAATTCTTTTTATTATTTTTTTTTTATGAAAATGCAATTCAAATGAATTGATGAGTTAGTTTTATTTTTTTCTAATTTTCAATTGAATTGACTTTTAGTTAAAAAATTTTCAATATTAATAATTAATAATCTAAGTTAACTCATAATGAAATAATATATATAGAACTTCGGGTATATTAGAGATAGAATTATAAGAAGAGGTTATATTAATTTCAGAAAAAAAAAGTAATGAAAAGCAAGAAGTTTATGAGCCTAAGTTCATGGAATGGGGCATAATTAATAAGAGAAATTTTAAAGATAAAACTACATATGATATGCCTATTAAGCGATGGGACCCATTATCTACAGTAAGAATAACATCTAAGGATTTTGGTCTTCGAGTAAAGCGTGAAAGGTTCTACGGCCATTATTCTTATTTAAGTCCTATTAGAGGGAAAAGACCGAAGGGTTATGATACAGTAGAAAAGAAAAGCGAGCTTGAACATTGCCCAAAAAAGATTTTTGCACAAGTAAAAGATGTATTCATGGCAGTCACAGAAGGAAAACCTATTTATGATAATTGGGGTTACCAATTAGGTGATGGTTTTACGATGATTATAGCTGAAGATGATAAAAAACGCGATAATCCATTTTCAGATATTCCTCATCAAGTTGATAGAATTCCCGATTCTTGCAAAGCTATAACTTTAATTAACCGATATCCATCAATGGCTAGGATCATTGACCCTGAAATTGAGAAATTCGTTAATGATAAATTACCTCATCACATAAAGCTTGCAAGGGGAATAAATTTAGTAACTATTTCAAGAAAATTTTATCCTTCTTTATGTTTCAATTTAATCCCAGAGGAAATACTTGCTGGAGTTTTTTTGTCTATGAAAACTGCAATCCTCTATTGTGTTGAAGAAGCAATAGAACGTGACTATTATGATATCCCAATAAATCCCTTTTTTAATATAGGTATGAAAGTGGGAGGCTCACAACCTCGCATACACAGTCAGGTATATATTGATTTGAATGGTGATGGTCATGGGAGTCGTTTAGAAGGATTTTTAAGGGCATTCAAAGAAATGAGTGAAAATTGTCATTTATGTGAAACATCACATGGAGAGACGGATCGCATTATTTTGACAACTGAATTTTGGACTTTTTATACCACTGGAAGTCCAGTGCGAAATTATCACATTCGTTTCCATCCAAATGAGCACTTAAGACGATTTTCACAGTTGAAAATTAATCAAATAAATGATTTAGCAAAATCTTTAAAGATTATCTTTCAAGCGCTTGACGATATTAAAATAGATAAAAATCGCAATCTTCTATTTAACAGTTGCCCTTTTGGATATGATGCCGATTTTCATATGTTTGGTGATATAATTCCACATGAAGTAATTGGAGGAGCAGAGATGGCAGATGATATGAGAGTTGCAAGAATGTTGCCCCATATTGCTGCAGCTGAAATTAGAGAGTCATTACACAAGTATCTTAATTAACTCAATCCTGTTTTTTATTCATTGATTTAATAACTTTTTTATTTCAATTAAACTTAGATTTATATCTATTGATTATTTAATAATTTGTGAGGATTTTTTTGAGGAAATCATATTGAGAGATTGGTCTGCAATAATTTTAGCTGGTGGAAAAGGACAAAGATTAATGCCCTTAACTACTTTGATTCCAAAGCCACTTGTAAAAGTCACTAATGTTCCTATGGTAGATTATGCTATTGCACATTTGATATATGCAGATATAAAGCATATAACACTTGCACTGGCTTACATGGGAGAAGATTTAAGTGATTATATTAAAAAAACATGGACACCAGATAGATTGGGAGATGTAGAATTAAATTGGGAGATTCATGACAGTAAGGGTACTGCTGATGCTTATAGATTATTAACGGATTATATTGACTCAGAAAATGTTGTTATATCAATGGCAGATATAGTTACAAATCTTCCAATGAAAGATTTCATGAAATTCCACTCTGAAACAAATGGATTGGCAACAATTTCAATGAAAACAGTTGAAAGTCATATCTCTCAATATGGTGTAGTTTTATTAGATAAAAATCGAAAAATTTATCTATTTTTAGAAAAACCTGCCCCAATGGAACTATATTTGAGCAGTATGGCTCAAAGAACTGATTTATTTTTACATACAAATATAATTAATACCGGTATTTATTGTTTTAATAAAAAGATTGGGGATATCCTTCATGAGACAGGTTTAATGGATTTTGGGGGTGAAGTATTTCCATATCTCCTTGAAAACCAGTATGATTTGTATGGTTTTGTAAAGAACTATTATTGGCTGGATTGTGGTAATACTCAAACCTATATGTGGGCGAATTGGGATTTACTACGCCATTATGCCTGGCCAATCACACCCAATGGTAAGGAATATGATGGTATTTATGTTATGGGAATCATTAATTCTGGTCAAAATATTACAATTGAAAAACCAACTTGTTTCGGAGAATTTGTACAATTAGCAAATCGTGTCAAAATTAAAGAACTTACCTCTATAGGCAGCAATGTGACCATTGGAGAAGACAGCGTAATTGAAAAAAGTGTTATCTGGGATGAGGTAAAAATTGGTGCCGGTTGCATTATTACAGAGAGTATTATCTGTAATAATTGCGAACTAGGAGATAACGTAGTTTTAGAGAGAGTAATAATTGCGCCAAATTGCAAAATAAGTCATGATCGCCAAATAAGAGATAAAACTCTTGAACTTGGCCAACAAGTATAGCTATTTTTTAGCGAAAGGTTCTAGATCTAAAGCTTCAAATATTCCATCATTAGCTTCAAGAGTTCCAATAAAGTGCCACTCACCTTCCTCTACGTTTTCTCCTTTACTATATGTCTCTGCCATTTTATAGAGTCTTTTAAAATTTTCATAATGGAGTGCTACTCTATTTTCGGCATAGTCTCTCGCGCTCCACGTTGTTATTAGGAATTGCCAATCACTACTTTCTAATAATAATAGTTCTCTCGCCATCTGTTTAAGAATTTTAGTTAGATTTGGATCATGAGTATCCTTATATTTTGCGATGATTTCTTCGCTTTTCGCTTCACATTCGTATATTCTCTTCCACGTCCAAGTTGTCCATTCGTTTAACCACACCCAATGAGAACTTGCCTGTCCCCACGACCCTTCAATCACAGAAACCACTTTATTGGGAGGATTAGATTCAAGATATAATCGTGTATTTGTTAGCTCAACCTCAGGATCATCTTCTATCCATCTAAAAACTCTTGCTAGCCACCAGTTACCCTCAAACCACCAATGTCCAAATAACTCTGCATCATAAGGAGCTACAACAATTCCGTTTCTCCCAAACTTACCCTTAAAATCGCGCAATATATCTTTAATAAGATTTAGATAATGACTTGCATTTTCATCTAGTTTGCCTGGCACATCGTCAGGCCAATATAACATCTTTTTCCCAAGATCGAGCTTTGGGCTAGTTACTTTAAAATATCTCAATCCTCCGGGCCAGTGCTTCTTATGAAAATCAAGGTATTCAGCACAACCAGGATATCCATGTTCTCCACTCCATACCACAATTCCTGTTTTTTCATCTCTAGTAAAAAATCCAACAGGACCAGGAGTGCTAGGATCAGTAGACACCAAATATGGTTCATATTGAGACTTTTCAAAAGAAGTTGGAATTTCCTCATATTGTGATTCAAATTGCTTCCATAGTTCAGCAAGTAATGGAAATCGAGCAGCATAAACTCCTTGTGATTTTCCGCCTAAAAGTAATGTTGTATCTATAAAAAAATACTTTAATCCATTCTTGGCAAGAAAGTATTCTACACCAGGTCTATTATATTCTTCCCCTGTTATTGGATTTTTCCACCTATAACCAGGGCGATAGCCACATTCGGGTAACCAAACCCCTGTTGGAGGTCTTCCAAAATGACGTTTATAATTATCTACAGCAGTCTTAAATTGAGCATCGATGGATGTATCTTTTGAAAGAAGAGGCGCATATCCATGGGTTGCACCACAAGTAATTATATCAATTAGGTTCATGTCCTGAAGTGTTTTAAATGCTCCTACGATATCCTTATTATATCTATGAATAAAATTATCTTTTACGCGTTCATAGAATTCTTGCCACCATTTAGTTAACTTTATTCTTCCTTCTTCATATTTATTTACGGTAAAGTCTTCATAATCATGAAGTGCAGCATTATATTTTTCATCTATATACCCTAAAAATCCATTAATAAAAGATGGGTGACGTAACATCTCACATAATACAGGTGTAAGGCCAACAGTTAATTTTGGGTGATATCCATCATCAATCAATTTGTATAATTCTATTAATAAGGGAATATAGGTTTCAGCAGCTGCCTCATTTACCCAATCCATTCCATGGGGCCAGATACCATGCCCTAATACCCAAGGTAAATGTGAGTGTAATACTAATGAAAAAGATCCTAATGATTTAGTCATATTTATTTAATTTTTAAATTATAATTATAAACTATTTAATTTTGCATCTCTTAAATACTAATCATCATTCTAATATTCTTGAAAACACAAAAAATATATATAGTAGATTTAGTATCATATACATACTCCCTATCTAACACATATTAAGAAATTCAAAAGTTATCTGATCAAAATGGTCGAAAATCTCAAGGACTTAATCAAAGGCGGTAGAATTGTTGGTAGAGCCAATTATGTTTTTACACCTGAAATATCAAGTTCTATTGGTTCTATACATGGTAGTTTATTTGGCCAAAATGAATCAATTGTAATTGGAAGGGATTATCATAATGATAGTAGAATGTTAAAAAGAGCATATACATCAGGAATTATGTCTACCGGGGTTAATCTTTTGAATTTATCAGATTGCACATTTCCAATGCTACAATTTACTATTCGCCGTTTTGGAGCAAGTGGAGGAGTTTACGTATCTGGGGGTCATCTATATAGTGAAGATGTGGGAATTAGATTTGTAGATGCCGGTGGAATTGAATTAGCACAGACAGAAATTCAAAAAATAGTTAAATCCTATAATAACTATCCAGAAAAAGTAAGGAGAGTTGAACCAAACGAAATTGGTCAAATTACTGCAATTCCACAAACAGATGATATTTATATTAAGTCTTTACAGCAATTTGTTAATAAGAAAAGAATAAAAAAAGCTAATTTAAGGATTGTTGTCGACTGTTCTTATGGGCCTACTGGAAAAATAACTCCCCTTTTACTTAATGATATTGGAGTAGAAGTTATCGCTCTAAATACACACTATCGCGAGAGATCACAAAATCCTGTACCAAATATCAATACAATAAGAAATACAGCAAATATTGTCAAAGCATCAAATAGTCATCTAGGTATTTGTTTTGATGTTGATGGGTCAAGAATTTTGGTGATTGATGAAAATGGTTTAGAAGTTAATTTTGAAGAATTATTAATGCTTTTTGTCTCATATGATGAAAGGATACAAAAGTCAAAAGCAAATACAATTATTACAACACCTTCCATTTCACCTATAGCAAAAAGATTTATTGAAGACAATGGTTTTCCCGTAAAGCAAGTTGAAAACCTTCCAGGAGAGATCTCTAGGCAGATTAGAGAAGAGCGTGCGTGTTTTGCAGCATCTGATACTTTAAAATTTTACCTCCCAGAGTATTCTCCCTTTTCAGACGGTAATTTCATTCTTCTTAAGATTCTTGAAATAATGACTAATCAGAATGATTTAATTAGCTCTCTAACAAGAGGATTTCCCAAAGGGATAAAAATAAATAAATCGATTTCGATTTCACCTAACTTGCTTGATAACTTTCATAATAAATTAATAGAATTAACAGAAAAACATGGTTACAAATACCTTGACATAATTAACGAATTAAAAATTATTGATAACGATGTTTTTACTACAATAAAAGTTGCGCTTAATAGAAGCGCTATATTATTATCAGCAGAATCTTGCGCCGAGGATACTAATGCAGCAAAAAGCATGATTCAAACCTTAGAAGAACTAATAAAGAATATGGAGGTTTGAAAATTTTTAAGATTATTCTAGGGAGTATCTTTTCTAAATGAATTAAAAATTTAAAAAACATATAAATAATTATATAATAATAATATTTTAAAAATAAAATTATAGGATGATTTAACCTTGGCAATGGACGCATCTCAAATGATAATATTAGTAACATTATTCATTATTTATGGGATCTTCTTAGTATTTGATTTATTTGGAAGAAATGAGAATTATGGCTATTTAGCATATATTGTTGCAGTTATCCCAGTTAATTATCTCTGGTCTATGAGCGCAGATTATGTAATAGCTGCATATTTCATTCTCTTTATCTTATGGGATATAACATTATTACGCGATACATTTGGGGTTTATTTTAAAAAGAATAAAGAAATCAATGAGATACTATTATACTTGGTTCTTGGTATTATCATACAAATAATCGTTTCTGCGATTTTACCTGAAGGAGATTCTGATTTACAAGTCAATACTGAAAAATTATGGTTTTTTTGGTTACCTAATGTTCATTCAGCAGTTTTTGAGGGAGAATCGCTCATTTTAGGCTTTAAGCTTGCAGCAAGTCTAATGGTAATACTGATTGTTTTACCATTAATTCTAGATATTAAGGATGAGGAAATCCCACTTCCTATGTTCGTAATCATAATCGCAATTTTTATTGTTCCTTTTCTCTATATTAGTTATATTTGGCTTCCTGGTCCTGAAACATTAGGGGTTTTAACATTCTTATTTTCAGTGATTCTATTTATAATCTTACTTCTAATAACTCGGAGTGGTAAAGAAGTTAAATAAAAAACTTAATATTTTTTATTCTTCTATTAATTTTTTATTATTATTTTTATATTTATATAATAATAGAATATCAAATTTTGAGAAAATCTAAATTAAAATCAATAAAAAGAGAATATCATGGCTAAAAAAGCAACCCAATCAGGGGAAGATAGTGATGAAAAAGAGAAGGTCTCAAAAAGATCATACACTCTCAAAGATTTACCTAGTGTTGGAGACGCTACAATAAAAAAATTAAAAGATGCAGGAATTGTGTCTATTAGAACTCTCGCAATGTATCCATTACAAAAATTAATGGATGAAGCAGGGATAGGGGAAAAAACCGCTGAAAAAATAATTAAAGCAGCTCAAGATATCGAAAAAATGGGTTTTAAATCTGCAGATCTAATTTGGGAAAAGAGAAGAGCATTACATAAACTAACTACGGGAAGTTCAAATTTAGATGAATTATTAATCGGAGGTATTGAACCAGGTGCAGTTACAGAACTTTTCGGTGAATACAGAACTGGTAAAACCCAACTAGCACATCAACTTTGTGTTAATGTACAATTACCATATGAAAGAGGGGGTCTTGAAGGAGCGGCTTTATATATAGATTCTGAAGGAACCTTTAGACCAGAAAGAATAATTCAAATGGCTTTAGCTACAGATTTAGATCATAATACTATTTTAAAAAACATCATTATTGGTAGAGCTTATAATAGTAATCATCAAATTCTTCTTGTCAAAGAAGCTCCGAAAATAATTTCAGAAAAAAATATTAAAATAATTGTAGTAGATTCATTAATAGGACATTTTCGAAGCGAATATATAGGAAGAGGTACTCTTTCAGAACGTCAACAAATTTTAAATACTCATATTCATGATTTATTAAGATTGACTGAAACATATGATGAATTAGCTGTTGTTTTCACTAATCAAGTTTCAGCTAGGCCTGATGTGTTTTATGGTAATCCTTTAATACATACAGGAGGTCATGTTGTTGCTCATGGAGCAACAATAAGAATATTTTTAAGAAAAGGAAAAGGAGAACAGAGAATAGCTAAAGTTGTTGATGCTCCTCATATACCTGAACAAGATGCTGTTTTTTCTATAACAGGTAATGGAATCTCAGATTAGATCCCTAATAATTAAGATTTACTTCGACATCAATACCTTCTCTTACAGCTTGGGTAACGGTACAATATTGCTCGAACATTTTTCTGCATTGGTCGGCTCTTTTTCGTGTTTCAGGATTATCGATTTTCGCAAATATATCAACTTCAATTTTCTTTACTCTCCAGAACCCTTTTTCATTTCGACCAATAGATACTTCTGCTTCAGCTCTTAAGTCATTGAGTGTAAAATCTCTCTTTTTTAAGCAAAAAAGAAAACTAGCACTCAAGCATCCTAATATTGCCATCCCAAGCATCCGAGAGGGATTGGGACCCAACATATCCACTTCATCTTTATGAGTTTCGTCGATATAGCAATCTTTAACTTTCATTTCTCCAAGATCGCATTTAAATATCATCTCTTCTTCTAAGGTCAATCCTACTTTAGTCTTCAATACTTCTGTCATTAAAATTCACCTTATTATTTATTTAATATTTCTTGTGATTCACTTTTTTTTAAGTTAAAGTGGCGAAATAAATGGAATAATATAAATGGAAAATAGAGTAGTATGAGGAAGAGGTATGGAAATGCTAATAATGTTATAGATAAAATCATAAGAATAAAAATTAGAACCTCTAATACCATACAAACTTTATTGTTATAATACTTTTCATCAAAAAATGAAGCAGGGTTTTTGTATTTACTCAAATATTCAGAGATATTCTCAAATTCTTCTTTTGAAATTAAAAATTTAGGGCCTATCTGTTTTTTTTGAAAATAGAAAAAATTTGTACCCCAGTCAAGGGTATCAAGAAACACATGAATTAAATAACTGTAACCACTTATATATAAAGCTGGCCAATCCACAACATGCCCTAAAAATATAATAATTAAACTTGGAATTATTGAATGTGTTATTAACATCCGATGATTTTTATTTTTAGCATATTTGGAGAGAAAAACATCAAAGTCACTGATAAAAGCAAAAAAGATTATCATAGAGAATTCAAATAAATTAAAGTTAAAATAATAATTAAGGATGGATGCTAAGATTACTCCTATTCCAAAATGAGTATTAATATGTATTAAAATTCACCATAATTTTATATAATATATTTTCTTTTGTATATTCTTTTTAAAACTTTTTCTTTACTTTTAAAACCAGAAGGTCCTTTCTTTTCTATTAAAAAGGAAGCGGCAGCTGAAGCAAAATAAGCAGACTCTTTAATAGCATTCCATGTTTTATCGGAATGTATAAATTCATATAAAAATATTGAAAAATAGACGTCTCCAGCTCCAGTTTCATCAATAACCTTTCTAGCTCTAAATGCCGGAATCTTCAAAATTTTCTCTCCTTTTTTAATAATCATTGAACCTTTTTCGCCTAGAGTCATAATGAAGATTGCATTATTGTCATATATAAGAAAATGATTCATAACTTTATGCAAATCTTCATTCTCACCTGCTAGTAATTTCATTTCTTCTTCTGAACCTTTAAGGATCAATTTATTTCCAATTAAATTTATAATTTTATCCATGTTTGAAATGATCTGATCGTCATAGATATAAGCAACTTTGCCATCTTCTCTGATTTTTCTTAGAAAACCCTGAAGATCCACACCTAAGTATATATTAGGAAATTTATTTACGATTTGTGAAACATAATCAATGGAAATTTCATTACATAAGGGCACTAGTACAATAACATCAGGCGGGTTGTCAAGATAATCTACTGGAATATCATTAAAGTCTAGATTAGGACTGCGAGATTTGAGAGTTAGGGTTCTAGAATGATTATAATAGTCTAATACAAATTGAGTATTATTTACTTCTGAGTATTTTATTCCTTTTAAATCAATATTTTTATGATTAATTCCATTAAGCAATGAATTATCAAAATTTAATTTCCCTAAATTTGAAATTATTCTAATGTTAACATCATGAGAATAAGTACTTAAGGCTAAAGAACAATATGATACACTTCCTCCCAAACTTGGTTTATTTCTCCGTTTAAATCTAATAATTGTATCAATTGCTAAGTGCCCTGCGAAAATAATGGAGGTAAGCTTTTTATTTTGAAAAGTCATTTATGATGATTTTAATTCTTCAATAATTTTATTCTTTTCTTCTATGGTCAACTTTAATTTATTTATTCTATTTTGCAAATCTTCAATTAAATTAGCCATTGGACCGCTTGGGACGGCTTTTTGGGCAGTTTTTACTGTTTGTAATTTTGTAATTAAAGTATCCTTCTCTTTGATTTGCTTTTCGAGATCCTTTACCTTATTTTCAATTAAAGTTGCTGGTTTAGGTTCTTTCGATTTTAATTTTAAAGAATTTTGCAATTTCGTAATTTCAATTCTAAGATCTTTATTTTCTTTCTTGAGTTCTTTAATCTCATCAGGTTCTAATTGAAAACCACCTTGATTTAAAGCCTGCTGTAATTCAGATTTTTCTTCGGTTAATTGTTTAATTACTCCTTTAGCTCGATTCAAATCAGATTGTAAATCTTGACAAAGCAGTTCAAGAGTGTTTGGTGTAGTTTGAGTTGTTTGGGGCTGTACTTCTGGTCCTTTAATTGTTTCAACAGGGACAACATAATCTATTGGCAGACTTTTTAATTTTTCGAGCAATTGCTCATTTAGAGATTTATTTTCTTCTGTCAATTCATTAATATGTTTATCTTTAGTTTTGATAAATTCTTCAAATTCTGTAATCATTAATTTCTTTTTTGATAATTCTGACTGTAGTTCTTCAATTAAAGTAGTAGTTACTGTTGTTTCTGAATCTGATGTAATACTAGACGTGGGTTCAAGTTGCCGTGGTGTTGTATAACTTTCTATTCTTAATTCAGCAATCTCTTTCTCTTTTTCATTCAATTCTTGGTCTTTTTCCAGGTTCATTCTCTCTAATTGCTTTATTTTTTCTTTTAACTTGATGTTTTCTTGTTTCATAATTTCATTTGCAACAGTACTTTCAATCGGTTGTTGCTTTAGTTGTTGTTTTAATCTTTCATTTTCTTCAATAGTCTCTTTAATAACTTTTTCAGTTCTACTGAGTAAATCAATATTTTGCTTGATCTTATTTCTTAATTCTTCGTTTTCTTTTTCTACATCTTTAATTCTCTCCAAGGTATCTCCTATTACACTAGGTTTCTTCATTTCATTTTCCATTTTTTTTCGCCACAATGTGATAAAATCTTCTACTTTCTCATTATTTTCCGGCATTTTTCAAATTTTTTTCTAGTTTTAATTATATAATATAATTTTTTATTTTATAATAATTCCAGAGAAATATCCAACACAATAACCAAGATTCTCTGTTATATCAAAGGAAGTATAATATTGTAAAAATTTTCCCGTTTTTGCATCTAAATTTTGACATGTTAACATTAATGCAACTATCGTGTGTTTACCACATACACTTCTATAAGCAACTTCAAAAGTTTTTTTAGGATTTAACTCAACAAATGCGTCTATTAAATTTTGGTCTCTTTTCTTGAATTTTTCTACATCACTCGAGCTAACTACTTCCTCATGAGACATATCTGAGGATGCTATAATAACAATATCTTTATTAAAAGATTTTATTGATTTAGCGATATCATTCGAAATTTTTTCCAAGACTTCATAATTATCCCTGAATTTACTTGCGATTTTTATTGGTACTATTTTTACATCTTTATCTTTAGCACAATATTTAATGAATGGTAATTGAATTTCAATATTATGTTCTCTTCCAAAAGGGTATCCAATGAATGCTGAATTATCTAAAGTTATTGTTTCACTATTATCTAAAATTTTTTGGGCTAATTCTGAATCTATTTTTAAATTTCCTAAAGGTGTTTCCCATTCACCCTCTTTCATTAACGCTATTTTATCATATCCAATATGATCATTACCTATTATTATAATTGTATCAGGAATTTTTTCTTTGAATAAATTTAGATATGAGAATGTTGCACATCTTCCAGAATATATATGACCTGCGTGAGGTGATACTGCTCCTATTATATTTCTTGTATCTTGGTTTAAAGTTTGCGGTTCTATTCCGGGTCCAAATTTTTTATCCATAAAATATTTACTTAAATCTTTTGTTAAATCTGATTTAGATCGAGGATACCAACTTCCTGCATGGAGTGCGCGTCTAACTTCCATTTTTTAATCACAATTTTTTTGTATATTACCTATGAAATAATTAATACTGAAATTTATATAACTTCACCTAATCATTAGAAATTTGAAAGATTTAATAAACTATTTTTAATAACTCTATAATGATGAATGACGAAAAGGAAGCCCCACTTTCGCTTGATGACATTAAAGAAGAAGATATCCCCAAAAAAATTCCTACAAAATTTATAAATTCAAGAGTCATTGTTTTTAATCCTTTATTTGCTTCTATTCTTTATGTAAAAAGAAATTTCTTTGGAAGCCCTTTAGGAATAAATAAACCACGTTTGGAGTATTTCTCTAAGCCTTCAGAACTGTCTTTAATCGAGGCTTACTATTTATTAAATAAGGGTGAAATCACTATTTATCATGTTAAAGAAGATAAAAATTTAAGCCCTAATGAATTTCATGAAATTGCGAAAGAAATCCATCATAAATTTGAGGACAAATATACAATATATAAAGATCTTAGAAAAAAAGGTTATATCCCTCGACCAGGGCTTAAATTTGGAGCAGATTTTGTGGTATATAAGAAGGGTCCCGGATTAGAACATTCGCCTTTTATTGTACATGTATTACCACATGATTCCAAAATCACAGCCATAGATATGGTTAGGGCCGGAAGACTGGCAACTTCTGTGAGGAAAAAGTTTGTTATTGCTAACCCATTGACAAAATCGTATTATTTCTTTGAGTGGTTTAAACCATAATTCTTCTTTTAATTTTAAGATTAATATAATCTAAATCTATTTTCTAGCTTTTGAAGAAATCTAGTTGAGAAATATTTTATTTTTAAGACTTTTCTCTTCTATATGTTCCCAATTATCAACATGATTAAGAATTCCACCAGCCAGTAAGTCTAAGTTTTGAGATTTGTTCTTTAGTAAGGCTAATATTAGCCTGTTCAGACTTTTCTAAGATTGAATTCCAATTTCTAATACATTCCTCAGAGCTCACTTTAAAATATTCTTCTATATGTTCCCAATTATCAACATAATTAAGAATTCCACCATAGCATTCATTAATCAATTTCGCAATGTTATACTTATGCTCTTCTTCTGAAGAATAGATTTTTAACTGAAATCCTTGCTTTTTCTTGGTTCCCGTTTTATTATTGAGTTCAATGTATAATTTTTCTGTAGGAGCAAGATAATAATACTTATGTACTTTCTTCTCAAAACCATACCCAAAGAAAAACTGAGGTTTTTCAGAAGGTTTATTGATATTTTTCAGCTTTTCGGGCTTAAGTTGATACTTTAATTCTAACATCCAAATTATAAGCCTTGCTGTATCGGTAATATATCCTGAACTGGAGCCACCAACACCAAAAACTGAAAAAAAATCAAGAGCTTTATCTAAACCCGACCTTATAGGACGCCATGATTTACATTTCCCATATAAAACCGTTAAAGGAAAGTTATTAAAGCCTAATTTTATTGCAGCATTCTCAACTTCTAAATGCTTTTTAACCATTAATTATCCCTCTAGTTGTATATTTTTTAATTAATATAATTACATTTACAAATATGTTAAAAATTATTTATTAATATTATGATTAAAGTCTATTTAATCTTAACTAATGTTGATTCCACTATTCTTTTTTAAAATAAAAGGTTATCAAAGAACCATCATTAATTATAGTTAGATGTTAAAAATGAATGAAAATAATAAAAAGTCTGAAAAAATTAAACTCTCTAAATATTTGGAGAAAAATCTATCTCAAAATATTCCTTATAAAGACGATTTAATTGAATTAATAAAAATTATTGCTGAAGCTACTATCCCTATACGTGGATTACTTGAGAGAGGTATAACGTCTAGGGAAATTCATTACAGAATGAATATTCCTATCCCCCATGGTGATTCAGTAAACATTTATGATGAACAACAAATTCATGAAGACGTTCTTACTCATTCATTAATCCTAAAAGCTTTACAAGAAGGAGAAGTTGATTATGCTTTCATTGCTTCAGAGGAGGCTGAACCTGTTTTAGGTAATGGAAAATTTGGAATAACAATTGATCCTGTAGATGGATCATCAAATGTTGCAGT